>SKKC01000358.1 GCA_007121695.1 Spirochaetales bacterium
CTTGAAATTCTCTTCGTCCAGAAGATAAAAATCGTTACCAAGCTGATCAACCGGAATTAAGCCTTCGATCAGATAATGTACCAGTTCAACGAACAGTCCGTGACGCGATACTCCGCAAATGACACCGGAGTAGGTTCTGCCAACCTTTTTTCGCAGAAACTCCATCGCTTTCTTTTTCTGGTGCTCCCGTTCCGCATCAATGGCGCGTCGCTCGGCTGCGCTGCAACGATCGCAGACGCCTTCCAGCTCGGATGCCTTCATGCGCATCGCGCCGCTCGACTGGGTCTGAAGGTAGCCCTTCAGAAGCCGGTGAACCATGAGATCGGCGTATCGCCGTATTGGCGAGGTGAAGTGCGTGTAGGCGTCGAAGGCCAGGCCGAAGTGGCCCTGGTTGTCGGTCGAGTATACTGCCTTGGTCATGGAACGCAGCGCTATCTTCTCGGCGAAGTAGCGGATGTCCAGGCTGTCGACAAGGTCGAGAATTCGGCTGAAGTCTTCCGGTGACAGATCTCCTTCGATGTTCAACGGTATACCCAGATTCTGCAATACCGTCAGAAGGGCGTTTGTGTCTTCCTGTTTCGGCTGTTCGTGTATGCGGTATACAAAGGGTCGCGAGTCCCGCCCTTTCTTCCCCGCAATGGAGCCCGCGATGCTGCGGTTTGCGAGCAGCATCAGTTCCTCTATAAGTCGCTGACTTTCTATCCGCTCGCTGCGCCTGACCTCCTGGGGGAGGCCTTCGGAGTCCAGGGTGATGATTGGAACCGGAAGGTCAAAGTCGATGCTGCCTTCGTCCTCGCGTCGGGCTCGCAGCGTTCGGGCTATAAGCTGCAACAGATTGACCTGTGGAGCTGCCGGGTGCGGCTTCCCTCCCATGATTTCCTGTGCCTGCGCGTAGGTGAGTCGATGGTCGCTGCGAATGACGCTCTCGAAAATCTCGAGGTCGTGTACCTCGGCGAGCGAGTCAACGGTCACGCGAGCGGTAAAGGCAAGTCGCTCCTGCCCGGGACGCAGCGAACACAGATCGTTCGAGAGCTTCTCCGGAAGCATAGGGAGTACGTCTCCGACGAAATAGACCGATGTTCCGCGCTCAAGCGCCTCCCGGTCTATCGCACTTCCGGGTTTCACGAAGGCCGAGACATCCGCGATGTGAACATATACATCGAACAGCCCGTCCTCACGCTGGACGACGCTCAGCGCATCGTCGAAGTCCTGTGCATCGTCCGGGTCAATCGTCAGCGTCGGCAGAGATGTCAGATCCCGTCGTACGCGTTTTTCGTGTTTCAGGTCCGGCATGCGCAGTTTTCTGATTTCTTTCTGCACATCATCGGGGAACTCGAGCCGCAGCCCGCGCGAAAGCGCGATAATTCGCAGGTCTATGCCGCTGTCGCTCGCCTTACCGACGATATCGTCAATAACAAAAGATGGCGGGGTTTCCCGTGATTCCCAGCTGCCGAGATGACCGACGACGACGGTATCGTCTTTCAGTTTGCGACCGTAGCCGGCGCGTTTCAGTTCATCTTTTGTTACCACAAACTGTGCGGATATGCGGTCGTCTGTCGGCGTTACCTGTCCCTCGGACCGTCCGGTCTTCTTGTAGACGCCTACAATCGGTTTTCCCGATCGGGTTACGACCCGTACAACCTGCCCGGCGGGTTTGCGCTTGTTGTTTCGGCCGAACACTTCGACTTCGACGATGTCGCCATCGAACGCCGTACCGAGGTTGTCCTGCTGGACGAAAATATCCGGAGAATCCGACTGATTCACGAACCCGAAACCTCGTGAGGTAATCGCGAGTTCGCCCTGTTTCAGGTCTTTCTTCTTTGGGGCTCTGTTTTTTTCCTGTCTGTTTTTTTTGTCGGCCATGCTGTATCGTGACCTCCCTTTCTGATTCAGTTGAGTATTCCAGCGGTTGATATACATATTCCTGTCGGGACCATTGGCTCATGAAAAAGCATAACACAGAACAGGTAGATGCACTTCGAACAATCCGGGTTCGTGGTGCCTACGCAAACAACCTTCGCAATGTCGATATTGATATACCGCTTGGAACGTTCACCGTTGTCACCGGTGTGAGCGGTTCCGGTAAATCAACGCTTGCCTTCGATACGATCTACGCCGAAGGGCAACGGCGGTACGTGGAAACGTTTTCTGCCTATACCAGGCAGTTTCTTGATCGTATGGATAAACCGCGGGTTTCGTCAATCGACGGAATACCTCCGGCCATCGCAGTAGACCAGACAAACCCGGTACGTACCTCGCGTTCGACTGTCGGAACCATGACCGAACTGAACGACCATTTCAAGCTGCTCTGGGCGAAATGCGCAGATCTGTACTGTGAGGGCTGCGGACAGCCCGTACGCGAGGACACCCCCGACAGCGTATTCGACGCCATTGTGGAACATCTCGATTCCGGCAGCATTGAAGAGCGCGCGCGCGCCATGGTGCTGTTCACCGTACCGGTTCCCGTGGGGCGTACGGTCGAGGAAATGAAAGGTCTGCTCGCTGATACCGGGTACCACCGGATCGACGAGGCAACGGAACACGCCATTAGTGTCGTGCAGGACAGGCTGCTCGTTGCACGCGATGAGCGGACGCGCTGGGTTGAAGCGCTCGAGGCCGCGTTCCACCATGGGAACGGTCAGTGCGAGGTGCGTGTCATCGACGGGCCGCGGCTGCATTTCTCCCGGGGGCTCCATTGCGCTCGCTGCGATATCCAGTATCAACCCGCACATTCCCAGATGTTCTCGTTCAACTCACCGGTTGGCGCGTGTGAAACCTGCCGCGGCTTTGGCCGGACCATGGGCATAGACTACGGGCTTGTCATTCCAGACGAGTCGAAAAGTATACGCGAAGGTGCAATCCGGGTGTGGGAGAGCAAGAGCTACGAAGAGTGCAAGGACGATCTTGTTCGATTTGCTATACAGCGTGGCCTGAACGTGGACACGGCCTGGCGCGATCTGACAGATGAAGAACGACGATGGGTGATAGATGGCGAAGGCGACTGGGACGCCGGCGTCTGGTATGGAGTAACCCGTTTCTTTGACTGGCTTGAGTCGCGCAGCTACAAGATGCACATACGGGTTCTGCTGTCCCGGTACCGTTCCTACGATGTATGCCCCGCCTGCGAAGGCGCTCGACTGAAGCCCCGGTCGCTTCTGTGGAAAATCCGGGGAGCTTCGATTCACGATATCATGGAAATGCCCATCGACGCCGTGCATGCGTTCTTTACCTCCTACGCCGACGAACTGGTGACTGCGGCTGATCCCGCCGCCGAGCTGGTCCTGTCGGAGATTCAGAGTCGCCTTGGCTATCTCGTTGCCGTGGGAGTGGGCTACCTCACACTCGACCGGCAGTCACGAACGCTCAGCGGCGGGGAGGTGCAGCGCATCAATCTCACGACGGCGCTCGGTACGCAGCTGACGAACACGCTCTTCGTGCTCGACGAGCCGAGTATTGGCCTGCACAGCCGCGATGTCGGTCGGCTCGTTGAAATACTGCGACGATTACGGGATGCCGGGAACACCCTGCTGGTCGTGGAACACGATCCACAGGTAATACTCGCGGCGGATCGCATAGTCGAAATGGGGCCAGGCGCCGGCAGCGCGGGTGGTGTAGTCGTATTCGAAGGAAGTCCCGTACAGCTGCTCGAAAGCAGTACGGCAACCGGCAGAAGTCTGCGGAAACAACCTGAAGCCGCGTCGACTCAGGCAGACGACGGGAGCCACGGCGTGCTTGGAGTTCGTGGCGCAGCAGCGAATAACCTGCGTTCGGTGTCGGTCGATATCCCGCTTCACCGCTTTGTCTGTCTGACGGGTGTTTCGGGAAGCGGCAAAAGCACTCTGCTCGAGACGGTGCTCTATCGTGCGCTTCTACGGCATTTCGGCAGGCAGACCGAAGCTCCCGGCGTTTTCGATGCACTGATCGGTGCCGACGCGCTGCAGGACGTCGTACTCGTCGATCAGTCTCCGATAGGAAAGACCGCGCGCAGCAATCCCGCGAGTTATGTCGGTGCGTTCGACGAGATACGAAAACGCTTTGCCGCGCTCCCGCAGGCACGTAAACGCGGGTATACGCCGGGTACGTTCAGCTTCAACTCCGGCGACGGCCGCTGTCCGACCTGTGGCGGGACGGGCTTCGAGCACATCGAAATGCAGTTTCTCAGCGATATCTACCTTCGCTGTCCCGACTGCGACGGATCGCGCTATCGTTCCGAAATCCTCGAGATTACGATGGCACCGGCGGACACGGCGGCAGATCTCGGCGCCCGGAACATCGCGGATGTGCTTGCCCTGACTGTCGAGGACGCTGCCCGCTTTTTCGCAGACGACGAGCGTATCCTTCGGGCCGTGCAGCCGCTCGTCTCCGTGGGGCTCGAGTACGTCACGCTCGGCCAGCCCCTGCCGACGCTGAGCGGCGGCGAGTCACAGCGGCTGAAACTCGCGTATCACCTCGTTGGAGCCCTCGGCAGTACATCAAAGACCACCGGAGCCCTGTTTCTGTTTGATGAACCGACCACGGGTCTGCACGCAAACGATATCGACACGCTGATCCGTGCGCTTCGTACTCTCGTGGCAGCGGGGAACAGCGTGTTCGTCATAGAACACAATCTCGATGTTATCGCTGCATGCGATCACGTCATTGACATTGGCCCCGACGGTGGAACTGCCGGAGGCCGGGTTGTGGCAACAGGCCACCCCGGTCGACTGCGCAATGAAGGAACAGGATACACCGCCGATGCACTCAGGTTGTACGCGCAGGCCGCGGACCTGCGTGACCTGGCAGACAGCACCGCCGATGGAGTAATATGGGCAGAAGCGGCGGACGCTGCGCCCGTCTTTGATCGGCCCATCTCCGTTGTGCATGCACGGGAGCACAACCTTCGTGAGGTGTCGGTATCGATTCCGCAGAATCAGCTCACCGTCCTGACCGGGGTATCGGGGAGCGGCAAGAGTACCCTTGCGTTCGATATCGTGTTCGCTGAAGGTCAGCGAAGATATCTCGAGTCGCTCAATGCATACGCCCGGCAGTTCGTGCAGCCGGCATCGCGACCGGATGTAGACGCCGTCCATTCGCTGCCACCGTCGGTGGCGATCGAGCAGCGAACGAGCAGGGGAGGCTGGAAAAGCACGGTTGCCACAACAACCGAACTGTTTCACTTTCTCCGGCTGCTGTTTCTGAAACTCGGCGTACAGTACTGCCCTGACTGTGATACGGCGATACAGCCACAAAGCGAAGACGCGATTGTCGCCGACATAATGACACGTTTTCGGGGCCGGACCGTTTCCATTCTTGCCCCGCTCGTCGTCGCCCGAAAAGGATACTACACCGATCTTGCGGAATGGGCGCTTCGGCACGGATACCGGTACTTGCGGGTCGATGGTGATTACCTTGAAACTGACGCCTGGCCGCGTCTCTCCCGGTACCGGGAGCACTCCATAGACCTGCCCGTGGGAACGCTTGTTCCCGATGCGGACGCCGAGCAGACTGTACGCGATCTCATTTCCACGGCGCTGTCCGAGGGAGACGGACAGGTGCGCATCGCCTCGGACGGCGAGGAGCGTTTGTACTCGACGAGCAGAAGCTGCCCGTCCTGCGGAAGGAGTTTTCCCGATCTTGATCCACGGCTGTTTTCCTTCAACAGCAGGCACGGAATGTGCCCGACGTGTCGGGGGAGCGGATTTACGAATGATCCCGATGCAGAAGAGGCATCGGACCAGGGCAGCGCCCGGGTGTTCGACAGCGAAGCTGTGGTATGTCCGGACTGCAGCGGAAGTCGACTGAATGATGTTGCCCGCTCCGTTCGGTTTCGTGACAGAAATATTGCGAGTGTCGCGGCTGATTCGGTCGGGGCACTTACCGAATGGATAGGCGGAGTAACGCTGACCGATCGCGAGGACGCGATTGCCCGGGATATACTTACCGAACTGCGCGTGCGGCTGTCGTTTCTGCAGCATGTCGGGCTCGGGTACCTCGGACTCGACCGCGCCGCGCCGACCCTGTCCGGCGGCGAGGCACAGAGAATACGCCTCGCGGCGCAGCTCGGGAGCAATCTCAGGGGCGTCTGCTACGTACTCGATGAACCGACGATCGGGCTGCACGCGCGCGATAACCGCATGCTGCTCGATACTCTTGCGGCGCTCAGGGACAAGGGGAACACCGTCATTGTCGTCGAGCACGACGAGGAGACCATACGGCGGGCCGATCGCATTATCGATCTCGGTCCCGGTGGCGGATCGCGAGGCGGGGAGGTGCTCGCCGAAGGTACAGTCGCCGATATTCTGAACGCTCACGGGTCGGTGACCGCCCGTATTCTCGCGAATCCACCTGAGCATCCACATATATTGCGCGCGGATCGGAGCGATCCCGACGCTGATGCTGAAGCGTTGCCGGTACTCGAAATACGAAACGCGACACGCAACAACCTCAGATCCATCGACGTCAGAATCCCGCTGCACCGCCTCGTGTGTCTGACCGGCGTATCCGGAAGCGGCAAAAGTTCACTCGCTCGAGGCGTCGTCTTTCCGTCGCTGCGCGATACGATCGCGAAACGGCGCGGCAAAGGCAGCCGCTCCCGAACTGCAGGTCCGAGTCCGGTGCTTACCGGATGCGAGTACCTCGGCGGACACGAACGTATTGACCGTGTTCTCGAGGTCGACCAGACTCCGATCGGGAAAACCCCGCGCAGCTGTCCCGCGACGTACACAGGTATCTACGACGAGATCAGGAAGCTGTATGCGCGTACTCCCGAGGCAAAGATACACGGGTATACCGCAAGCCGGTTTTCCTTTAACACCACGGGCGGCCGGTGCGAAAACTGTGGCGGACAGGGTGTTGTGAAAATCGAGATGAACTTTCTCCCTGACGTGCGCATGCCCTGCGAAGTCTGTGGTGGAGCCCGGTTCGACGAAGAAACCCGTAACGTACGGTACAAGGGAGCGTCGGTTTCCGACGTGCTCGCGATGAGTATAGACGACGCGGTTGAGTTCTTTCGCGCGCACCCGAAGATCGCGTATGCGCTGGAGCTGATGCAGGAAGTCGGGCTTGGGTATCTGAAACTCGGGCAGCAGAGTCCGACGTTGTCAGGAGGCGAGGCGCAACGGGTCAAACTGGTCACGGAGCTCGCGAAGGCAGGGGGCGCGAAAGCCGGCCACACCCTGTATGTACTCGACGAGCCGACCATAGGACTGCATATGGCGGACGTGGGTAAGCTCACGCAGGTGCTTCTGCGCCTGGTCGACGCCGGGAACACGGTGCTTGTGGTTGAACACAATCTTGACCTCATTGCAGAAGCAGATCATGTCATCGACATGGGTCCGGAGGCCGGAGCCGGGGGAGGGAGCATCGTATCTGAAGGTCCACCCCTGGCAATCGCGCAGGGTATGGGACACACGGCTCGAGCCCTCAAAGAGGTATTTGCCCGGAGCGCCTCTCACAGAGTATCGTAACGGTATGCTGCAAACCGTCTTATCAGAAGAGATACTGGCTTACATTGAACAGAAGGACTGGCAGAGCCTCGCCCGGTCCCGCTACAAATGGCCCGATCCGGAGATCGTTGCTCCCGACATCGTGGATGCAATGGACGAGCTGGACAAGAAGGATCGCGTGCTTCTTTTCAGGTCGCTTCCCCGGGATCTCGCGGTCGAGGTCTTCTCGTATCTTGAAGGCGACACAGCCGATGATCTTCTGTTCAGCCTGACGGACGCGGAAACGCGCGGGCTCTTGCGGGAAATGAGCGTCGACGACAGGACTGCGCTGCTGGAAGAGCTGCCCGGTGAGCTGACACAGCGACTGCTTGGAATGCTGTCACCCGAAGATCTGGCCGAAGCGCGACAGTTTCTCGGTTACCCGGAGGAGAGCGTCGGTCGCCTCATGACGCCTGACTACGTCAAGGTGAACGTCGGGTGGACGGTGGGACGTGCTGTAGAGC
>SKKC01000239.1 GCA_007121695.1 Spirochaetales bacterium
ATCAGCGGCTTCTCGGGCAGCGCGGGAACGGTCTGTGTAACAGACTCGGACGCCGGGCTGTGGACGGACAGCCGATACTATCTCGAGGCCGACCGTGTGCTCGCCGACACAGGCATCGATTTGTTCCGCATGCAGGAACCCGGAGTGCCCGGCGTTCCCGAGTTCCTCGCCCGGAGCCTGTCACGCGGTAGCAGGGTCGGTATCCCTCGCATGGTGGTAAGCTGTGCCGAGTTCGACCGTATTCATGCGACACTCACCGAATCAGGGATCTCGCTTGAAGCAACCGACGATCTGATCGCCCCTCTCTGGAACGAGCGCCCTCCCGTGGATGCCCAGACTATAGTGGTGTACGAGGACGCTCGTGCCGGAGAAACGCGCCTTGCCAGGATAGAACGGGTGCGGGAACGAATGAAGCAGCTCGATGCGACCGCCTACCTGATCAGTTCTCTTGACGATATTGCGTGGCTCATGAACCTGCGCGGTTCAGACGTGCCATTTAACCCGGTGTTTTTCGCGTACGTACTCGTAACGCCCGGCACCGTCAGCCTGTATGTGCATCTCGACAGACTCTCGGTCGATGCGCGAGATGCGCTCGCTCGTGACCGGATACAGGTGTGCGAGTATGCAGACGTTTTTACCGATCTTGCCGGTCTTCCCGGGCAGGCGACTGTGCTCTACGACGCAGATAAAGTCAGTGTGGCCCTACGCGAACGCATTCCGGCCGGTGCGAAGCATCGCACGGCAACAGACGTAACGACGGTGTTCAAAGCGCGAAAGAATCCGGTGGAGCAGACAGGGATACGTAACGCGATGGTCCGTGACGGCGTTGCCATGGTTCGTTTTCTCATGTGGCTCGAAACCGCTGTTGCCCAGGGGAATGTGACCGAGCTTGCGGCGGCGAAACGGCTGCGGGAGTTCCGTTCCATGGGAGAAGGCTTCGTGGGCGAGAGCTTCACGACGATTTCGGGTTTTGGTGCCCATGGGGCCATTGTTCACTACAGCGCGGAGGAGTCCACGCAGGCGACCCTCGGCGATGGCGTGTACCTGCTTGATTCCGGTGGTCAGTATCTCGACGGGACAACCGATATCACCCGAACGCTTGGCCTCGGATCGGTTCCTCCCCAGGCGCGCACGGATTATACCATGGTGCTTCGGGCGCTTATCGCCCTGTCGGAGATTCGTTTTCCGGCTGGCACGAGTGGCGCTCAGCTGGATATGGTGGCACGCCAGGTTCTGTGGGCGGCGGGTACAAACTACGGACATGGAACCGGCCACGGCGTTGGCTGTTACCTGAATGTGCACGAAGGCCCTCAGCGACTCGCTCCTCGCGGTCACGCAGTGGCCCTCGAGGAAGGCATGCTCAGCTCGAATGAACCCGGTCTCTACCGCGAGGGCAGGTGGGGAATACGTCTCGAGAATCTTATCCTCGTGACGCCAGGTGAGCAGACCGACTTCGGGCTCTTCCATCGATTCGAAACAGTGACGCTGTGCCCCTTTGACCTGGGCATGGTGGACATGTCTCTCCTGCGCCCGGACGAAGTCGACTGGCTGAATCGCTATCACGCCGAGGTTTTTTCCAGACTCAGCCCCCATCTGGAACCTGCCGAACGCGCCTGGCTGGCGGAGAAGACACGGGCATGAACCGGATTCCGTTCAAAACGGTCGGGATCGTCGGGGGCGGGCAGCTGGGGCTCATGCTGTGCGATGCCGCCAGACGGCTGGGTCTGCGAACTGTTGTTCTTGACGGGAATCCCGAGTCCCCGGCGCTTCGGCGTGCAGATCGTTCGATAGTCGCGGATCTGTTCGACCTCGAAGGTCTATCGCGGCTGTGCAGCGAGTCTGATCTGGTAACCTTCGAGATCGAACACACCGACACCCGCGCGTTGTCGAAGCTTGCATCCGACACGGGCGTGCGTATTTCGCCATCGCCCCAGGCACTCGAGCTCATTCGCGACAAGGCGGTGCAGCGCGAGGTACTGAATCGAAACCGTGTTCCGCAGCCGCGCTACGCGCTGTGGGACGACGCGTCTGCCGAACTTCCAGACGGTTTTTCGTTTCCCTGCGTACAGAAGCTGCGAACCGGCGGCTACGACGGCAGAGGCGTTGCAGTCCTCTCCGGACCGGACAGTCCGCGGCTGTCGGGTCCCAGCATTATCGAAGAACAGGTCGATGTACACATGGAACTTGCCGTCATTGTCGCTCGCGCTGCCAGCCCGGATACCGGCGAAACGCTGCAGGTTCGTTCCTACGAGCCGGTGCGCATGGACTTTGACGCGGGGCTGAATATCTGCACGCGAGTGGTTGCCCCGTGCGGTGTGTCGCAGGAGACCGAGCGCGAGGCAATGGCAATAGCCGAGGCGGCGGTGACCGCCTTCGGGATCGCCGGTGTATGTGCGGTCGAACTGTTTCTCGCGCGCGATGGGAATCTGCTGGTCAACGAGCTTGCGCCGAGGCCGCATAACTCGGGCCACCTGAGTATTGAGGCACACGCGACATCACAATTCGAACAGCACCTTCGCGCCATCTGTGGATTGCCGCTGGGGTCGGTTGATCTGTTGCGACCGGCGGCAATGGTCAACATACTCGGACACGCGCCGGCAGGCCCGACACACGCTACAGGTTACGACCGTCTTCTTTCGATTCCGGAGGCGCATCTGCACTGGTACGATAAAAGCCCCTGTGCACCGGGGCGGAAAATGGGGCATATTACCTGTCTTGGCGACACTGTCGAGCAGGCAGTGGAACGCGCGAACGAAGCTGAACGGCTGTTCTCCGTGTTCGGGCAGTCTGACTGAGCAGGAAACCACATATGAGTAAAATCAGAGCGAAAACACCGGCTCGTGTCGCCGTTATGATGGGCAGTGATTCGGATCTTCCCGTCATGAAGGCTGCGAGCGAGATTCTCGAACAGATGGGGGTGGCGGTGGAGACGACAGTCGTCAGCGCCCACAGGACGCCGGACCGCATGTTCACGTACGCGCGGGAGGCTGCGTCTCGAGGCATACAGGTCATTGTCGCCGGGGCGGGCGGGGCCGCTCATCTCCCGGGCATGGTGGCCGCGCTCACTGAGTTACCGGTCATCGGGGTTCCCGTTCGCGGATCGAACCTTGAGGGGCTTGATTCCCTTCTGAGCATCGTACAGATGCCTCGCGGGGTGCCGGTTGCAACGGTCGCGATCAACAACGCGCAGAACGCAGGACTTCTTGCGGCGCGCATTGTCGGTTTGTCGGACACTGCCGTGGCGGATGCGGTGCGCAGACTCATGGAGTCGTCCCGCGACGAGGTGCTTGCGAAAGCCGAACGACTCGAGTCGGTTGGCTATACGAATTATCTGAAACAATAAGGATACACTATGGCTTTGAACTGTGGCATTGTCGGGCTTCCAAATGTAGGAAAGTCCACCATCTTCTCGGCGCTGACAAGTGCGCCGGCCGAAGCGGCGAACTATCCATTCTGTACCATCGACCCGAATGTCGGGATCGTGCAGGTACCGGATACCCGACTCGACCGCATTGCGCAGCTGATTCCGCCGGAGAAGGTGATTCCTGCGGCCGTCGAGTTCGTTGACATAGCCGGGCTCGTCGCCGGTGCGTCCTCGGGTGAGGGCCTCGGAAACCGTTTTCTGGCACACATACGAGAGACGGGTATCATTGCCCACGTCGTACGGTGCTTCGACGACGAGGACGTCGTACACGTCGCTGGCTCTGTTGACCCGGCACGAGACATCGAAACCATACAGGTGGAGCTCGCGCTGGCCGATCTCGAGACTGTCGACAAGCGCATGGCCCGGCTCGAAAAAGAAAAGAAATCGAACGATCGGGAGCTTGCCAGGAAGGCATTGGCGCAGGACGCGGTGCTGTCGGTGCTTCGGGCGAAACTCGAAGAGGGCACGGGAACCCGGAATGCGGGATTGACGCCCGAGCAGCTTGCCGTTATTTCGGATCTGCATCTGATCACCGCGAAGCCGCAGTTGTATGTCTGTAACGTCGACGAGTCGGATCTGACAGACGGAAATGAGTATGTAGCACAGGTGCGCGCAATCGCGGAGGCAGAAGGAGCCGACAGTGTCGTTCTGTGCGGCAGTCTTGAATCCGAGATAGCAGCCCTCGAGACCGCAGAAGAGCGGGCAGAGTTTCTGAGCGAAGCGGGTCTTGAGGAAAGCGGACTCAATCGTCTTATTCGAACTGCCTACGGTCAGCTGGGGCTTCGGACGTTCTTTACCGCCGGCCCGAAAGAAGTACGCGCATGGACCTTCCGCGAGGGGAGCACTGCTCCGCAGGCAGCCGGGATCATTCACAGCGATTTCGAGCGGGGCTTCATCCGGGCCGAGACATATCACTGCGACGATCTGTTCGAGTACAGGAGTGAAGCAGCGCTCAGACAGGCCGGTAAACTGCGCTCCGAGGGCCGGGAGTACGTCGTTCGGGACGGTGACGTCATGCATTTTCGATTCAACGTGTAGTTACGGATGGACCGTCCGTTTACCCTGCCAGCAGGTTTTCTTCTCGGCACCGCCACCGCAGCGACGCAGATAGAAGGTGGCGATTACCGTTCGAACTGGTATCGCTGGGCACAGGCGGGAGGAACAAAGGACGGTATGGGTCCTGATACCGCGTGCGATCACTGGAACCGCTGGGAAGAGGATCTGTCACTCATTACCGGACTCAACAGCCACACGTACCGGCTTGGTCTCGACTGGGCTCGAATCGAGCCGGAACCTGGCGTATTCGACAGCAGTGCCTGCGCGCACTATCGCGAAGAGCTTCGCGCGCTGTGCGATGCAGGCGTCCGGCCTCTGGTGACTCTATACCATTTCGCGCATCCCGAGTGGTTCGAGGCTGCCGGTGGGTGGACCCGTCCAGAGGCCGTCACCGACTGGCTGCGGTTTGTTGCGCGCATGCTCGACGAGCTTGGCGAATATGTCACCGACTGGATAACCATTAACGAACCGAATGTCTATCTTATCTTCGCGCATGTCTTTGGCGAGTGGCCTCCGGGTGAGCAGCGATTGCGTCATTTTTTCCGCGGCGCCCGCCACATGGTTCGTGCGCATCGGAACGCCTACGCGCTCATACACGAGCACGCCAGGGGGCGCAATACGCACGCACAGGTCGGGGTTGCCCATCACCTGCGGGTTTTCGACCCCGTGCGACCCGTTCTGCGCGACAGACTGGCCTGCCGGGTCACGAGCTATCTGAGCCAGGATATGTTTCTCAGGAACATGACCGGCCGAAACGGGCGGTGGGCAGATTTTCTCGGCGTGAATTACTACAGCCGCGACATGGTGCGGTTCTCAGCGAATCCCGCTGCAGGGTTCAGTCAACGAAGTGTGGCAGACGGAGCTCCCGTCAACGACCTGGGCTGGGAGATCTACCCCGAAGGTCTGTACCGGATCGTGCGCGCGCTGTATCGACGCTACGCACTGCCCGTGTTCATTACTGAAAACGGTACCTGCGACAGGGAAGACCGTTTTCGTTCACGGTTTCTCTACGATCATCTCTTTCAGGTCTCTCGTCTGATTTCCGAAGGTGTGCCGGTGCAACGCTACTACTACTGGTCTCTCACCGATAACTTCGAGTGGGCAGAGGGAAACGAACCGCGATTCGGCCTGTACGAGATCGACTATTCGACCCAGACACGAATCGCGCGGCAGAGTGCCGGGCTGTTTGCCGAAGTGGCGCGATGCCGTGCGGTAACTGAGGACACGATACATCGGTATCTGACGCCGTAGTGCGGTCTATGTTGTGCGGGGATGCGCGCGAAAGCGGCTTCGATGTGTGGATGCGCCGGGTCCCGTGTGATCCTTTGCTGCCAGGTCGCGCCTGAACCGAATCGTGAACTCCGTCCAGATGACGACAAAAAGAGCCGCGATCAGCGGACCGATCAGGAAGCCGACCAGCCCGAGCCAGGCGAGACCGCCAAGCGTGGAGATTAGGACCAATGCAGGGTGCATTCCACCGCGTTCACCGAGAATCGCCGGGCGAATGAGGTTCTGCGTCACGAAGGTCGTTCCGGTCGCCAGCACAATGAGTACGATACCGCGGACGGGACTTCCGGAGACAATCAGAATAATGCCAGCCGGGGTCAGGATGCCGTTCGCACCGATCATGGGAATAATCGAGAAGATCACCATAATCAGACCCCACAGAAACGGGCTGGGAAGTCCGAATGACGCGAAGAGTACGGTTCCTATCGCCCCTTCAATAAAGCCCAGGCCGAAGGTGGTCAACAGGGTCGATGAAATAATGTTCCGTGCGCTCGCCGTAATCCGATCGATTTCGCTGGTCGACAGCGGCAGAATGTGGCGTATTTTTGCGACCAGCCGGGGGCCGTCCAGCAGGAAAAAGAACACGAGAATCAGCATGATCAGCATGTTCAGTACCGCGTTTGCTATATTGGCGAAGCTCTGTTGCGTCGCGTTGATCACGAAGTCGCTCGAAGCAGACGCAATATTACGGATGACCTCGCCTATCTGAAACTGTTCAAGATCGGCGCTGGCAATAAGCTCGCCCACGTATGGCAGGGATTCGAGCCACGGAAGGATCTGAACTGCTTCGAGCTGTCCGGTAATGTCGGTCCAGTTCTCCGAAATAAACGTGTAGCCTCCCACCACCTCCGCGTAGACCATGAGCCCGATCAGAAGCACGGGAACGGTCAGGAGGACAATGAAGCCTATCAGCGTCAGTGCGGCAGCCATGCTGCGGGGACCGGGCAGGTGCCGGTTCAGCCAGCAGAATGGCCGATACAGGACCGCTGCAAGCACGGTTGCGACAAAGAGCGTCAGCAGAAATGGTGCGACAATCTGGTAGAACGCGAGGGTAAGTCCCACGAGCACGACCAGGAAGAACGAGTTCACAATACTGAATCCGACGCCGTTTCTCATATTCCCTTCGCTGTTTCCCGTATTGGTCCGATTGCGGCCAGCAGGAAAGGCTGCTATTCTTCCAACAGACCAACATGATACGAAGCTCCGTGCGTATAGGCAAGCGGACGTGAAACAGAAGCAAATATGATTACACTGAAAGTACCTCTCAGCAATCGCACCGAGCTGGAGGAGTGGTATCAACGGGTGCACAACGGATACGAGAAGGTGCTGTATCAGATGCAGCGAGAACTCTCGGATCTGCTGGCCGACGCCGGCATTCATCCTACGATCAAGTATCGGGTGAAAAGCCTCGAGAGCCTCTACGAAAAGGCCCAGCGACGAATCAGGACCGACTCATTCTCTGCGGACAGGTTCCAGGTTACCGACTTTATCGGTGTGCGGGTCGTGTGCCCGTTCATTGAGGATATACGGCATTGCGAACAGCTTATTCACAAGACCTACGATGTTGTTGAGCGTGAACAGAAAGGCGCCGAGTACAGCTTTCAGGAGTTTGGCTACGAGTCCATTCATTACCTGGTCAGGATTCCAAAGCATCTGTGCGAAGGGTTTAACCTTGGGGGGTCTGACGTTTGCGAAATTCAGCTGCGGACCATTCTGCAGGATGCATGGGCGGAAGTCGAACACGAGCTGGTCTACAAGGCCGAGTTCACGCCCTTCGACGAGCCGCTGCGGCGAAAACTTGCCGCGCTCAACGCGAATCTGTCCCTGTCGGATATCGTGTTTCAGGAAATACGGGACTATCAGCGCCAGCTGCATGTACAGCTGAAGCGCCGACGGCGGTCATTCTGGGCGACCGTTCAGGACGCGACCGCGGGTGACCCGGGCTCATTCGCTGCTCGGGAAACCGCGGAGCCAGCGACAGGGGAGATGCCTCAGGAATCGGTGCCAGCCGATGTGCCCGAAGAGATCGCAACGTCCATGATTCCGGGTGGGGACTCGGTC
>SKKC01000431.1 GCA_007121695.1 Spirochaetales bacterium
GGCGCCCGAAACGTAAGATCTCCGCCTCCGGCCTTCAGGTTCTCGAGCGCGTGCTGAATCTTACGCAGGGCGTACTTGACGTTGGAGCCGAGCAGCCGGGCGACAAGAAACACCAGAATGACCGTAGCGATCGAAAGCGAAACGGCCTCTGCCGCGCTGAGGTTCATGGTATAGCCGGACAGCGCGGTCGCGGCTTCGAACGCGAGCAGAAAGCCGACGGGGTACGCAGCGGTCACGAAAATGCCCAGCGGGATCTTGAACCGCAGCCGGTCCTGATGGATTCGCTCGCCGGCAACGCGCGCGCGCTGTATCTGCTCGTTGTCGCGCAGGGGCATCGTGTGTTCGATCGCGAGAAAATAGGCTATGACCGCGCTCATGGCACCGTTGAGCGTACTTGCTGCCAGGATAAACGCGATGGAACCGGCATCGAGTACGCCAATACGCGAGTAGGGGACCAGCACTATGACGTTTACAAAGACAACCCAGCGCAGAAGCATGATCACCGCGTCGAACACCGGATAATTGAATACGGAGCGCCGGATGTCCGGGATGTACCCGGGGGTGGCAGCGGCACCTTCGCCCGAAGCGGATGCGAAGTGTCTTCGGATCGGTCGGGTGCGAACAAGTCGTGCGGCAAGAGACAGCACGAATGCCGCGCTTCCGCCTCCTCCCACTAATGACCAGAACAGGGCAGGATCAGCAGAGACGAAGTCGAAGCTCTGATAGAGAAACAGAACAAATGGCGGTACGACCACGACATAGGTAATTATTTCCTCTACTATGGTAAGACGGGTAAACCAGCGGAATCTTCTCATGATGCTACTAAGAATAGTAAAAGCTCCCGGAGCACGCAACAAACGGCTTGTCATTGCGGTCGCGCTACTCGCCGGTCTGGTACCGGTTACAGGTACCGCTCAGGTACAGAACCGGTTTTATCAGGCACGTGTCGTTTCCGTGCGTAATGTCGACACGGTTGCAGCCGGGGTATCAGTCGGACAGGAGGCTGTCGTCGAGTTCACCGAGGGTCCGTTTGCGGGGCGTCGGGAAACCCTGACACGGCTTTTTGCTCCAGGACGGGAGCGCGTGGACCAGCCGCTTGTCGAGGGCATGAGGCTCATCGTCCGTGTGTCCGGTCCTCCCGGCGGGGAACGTTTTCATTTTCATGATCTGGTCCGGTGGCGGGGCATAGCGGTACTCGTGAGCCTGTTTGTCGTGCTTGTCCTTGCAGTTGGTGGGCGCCAGGGTGTGCGGACACTCGCGTCGCTCGCCCTGACGGCTGCTGTGGTGTTCCTGGTTATGATTCCGCTGTTCCGTGACGGCTTCTCTCCAGTGCTTATTGCAGGTATCAGCTCCATGAGTATCGCCGCGATCGTTCTGTTCGTGATCGGAGGGATAAACCGCAAGACCGTATCGGCCCTCGCGGGTACTGCTGCAGGGGTTCTGGTCGCCGGCGTGCTCGCCTTTTTTGTCGGAAATGCGGTGTATCTGACCGGGTTCGGGGAAGTGACGTTTTCGGCCGGTCTGGGAACGGGAGACGGACAGCTCCTTATGCTGGAAGGAGACTCGACCCCCGACATTCGAGGGCTTCTGTTCGCAGGCATGATCGTGGGGGCGATAGGCGCGGTCACCGATGTCGGGATGTCCATTGCGTCCGCAACCCGGGAAATCCGCCTGGCGAATCCGCAGGTGAAGTTTGTTCCGCTTATCCGGTCCGCCATGGTTGTCGGGCGCGACATTATGGGGACCATGACAAACACGCTCATTCTCGCGTACGTCGGTGGATCGCTGACTCTGCTACTGGTGTTTTCGCACTACGGCGTGGGCTGGTTCCGTGTGCTCAACATGGACATAATTGCAACGGAGCTTGTGCGCGGGCTCGCTGGCTCGATAGGGCTTCTGGTGACGATTCCGGTCACAGCCTGCACCTCGGCCGTGCTCGAGACCCGTTTTTTGCCGCACTTCTTCAAAGCTGATAGGATACGGACTTCATGAGTAATACAGCAGCGACCATAATAATTGGCGGCGACGCGGCCGGGATGAGCGCCGCATCGAAGATCCGACGCGAACAGCCCGAGGAACGTATCATCGTTTTCGAGAAGGGCGAGCACACGTCCTATTCGGCCTGCGGAATGCCCTACTATGTTTCCGGAGTCGTGGAAACGTCTGAAGAGCTCATCGCTCGTACCCCGGAACAATTCCGGGAGAACATGAATATAGATGTACGTACCCGGCAGGAGGTCGTTGCGGTTGACCCTCAGACGCACACGGTGCGGGCTCGGCCGACAGGCTCCGATGCAGCTTCGGAATATGAGCTGTCCTACAAAAAGCTCCTGATCGCCACGGGAGCCTCACCGATTAGCCCGCCTGTCGATGGCATCGATGCTCCCGGAATCATGGGCTTATCGTCTCTTCAGAGCGGCATAGACATGCGGGCGGCCGTGGAACGTTCCCGGCCCGAACACGCCGTTGTCGTCGGAGGAGGGTACATTGGCCTCGAGATGGTCGAGGCACTGCTCGAACTCGGGTGCGAGGTGACCCTCGTGGATCAGGCGCCGCAGGTCATGGCGACGCTCGACGAGGACATGGCGCAGATCGTGTCCGACTATGTGGGGTCTCTCGGAGCACGGGTGCTCCTGAACGAAGCGCTTCAGGGCTTCGAACATGACACCAGCGGTCATGTTACAGCCGTGGTTACACCGAACCATACGCTCCGGGCCGACCTCGTAATTATGGGGCTCGGGGTGAGCCCGAACTCGGCACTGGCGAAGCAGGCAGGTCTGTCTCTTGGCGCCCGTGGCGCTGTCCGGATCAATCGCCGCATGGAGACCTCCGTCCCCGGCATATGGGCGGCAGGTGACTGCGCCGAGTCCTTTCACCGGGTCCTCGAGCGGCCCGTGCACATCGCGCTTGGCACGGTGGCAAACAAGCACGGCGCCATAGCCGGAGCAAACATGAGCGGGGGCTCGCTCGAGTTCCCCGGGGTGCTCGGAACTGCCATCATGAAAGTCGGCGATCTTGAAGTCGCGCGCACCGGAGCCTCAGAGCGCGAAGCGAACGACGTCGGACTCAGGTGCCGTACCGCTGTCATTAAAAGCAGAACGCGAGCAGGCTATTTTCCGGGCAGCGAGCGAATTCACGTGAAACTGGTGGTGAGCGAACAGGAAGGAACCATACTCGGTGGCCAGATAGTGGGCGGGCCGGGTTCGGGAAAGCGCATAGACACCATTGCCGCGGCAATTACGGGTAACCTCAGCGCCTGGGATCTGGTGAACGCAGATCTTTCCTACGCGCCGCCGTTTTCACCGGTATGGGATCCCGTGCAGACCGCCGCCCGGACGCTCGTATGAAACTGCTTCTGATTTCCGATATTCACAGCAATATAGAAGCCCTCGAGGCGGTGCTGGCCGCAGAGTCCGATGCGGATGCGATATACTGTGCCGGGGACCTTGTCGACTACGGCCCCTTTCCGCGCGAGGTCATTGCCCTGATTCGCGACCGGAACATACCGTGTGTCCGCGGCAACCACGATGTGCGGGTCGTCGACTTCGCACGGAACCGGGGCGAGTGGGAGGGTCTCCCACCCGAACAACATCACTGGGTACATCAGAACGCGAATGCGCTCGCCTCCGACGAAATATCGTTTCTGGCGGGATTACCCGAGTCCATCGAGTTTTCTTCTGACGGCCACGACTACCACATGCGGCATCACGGAGCCGAGGGGTACGAACTTATACAGCTTCTGCCGCAATTCGAGGCACACTGGAGCGGCGGGAGTTCGCCCGACCTCGACCCAGGACGGACGGCGCGGCTCATTGTCGGGCATACCCACATTCAGGCAGTGCATTATCTTGCGTCCGACAGGCTCTGGCTGAACCCGGGAAGTGTATCGTACCGTCCGACCCGGCAGGACATGGATATGTCGCGGGATGCGGAGTACATGACTGTTGTCGATGGTGAAATTCGTTTCCATCGACTCGCCTACGACCGCACACGGACCCGCATGTACACGAACTCACTCACTCTGGCACCGAGCGAGAAGCAGGTGGGGTACAGGATTATCGGAACGGACGGATGAAAAAAGCCGCGACTCCAAGGTCGCGGCTGTGTGTCTATCCCTGATATATCTGGTCGCGACCTATGGTCCCGACAAGCTCCTTCCGATAGGCGTCCGAACGTACGCGGGCGAGTTCGTCCGTGCAGAAGTCACGAGCGTCGCGAACGAGTGCCGTGACCTCTCCGCCCTTGTTCGTGATCCGTTCGATGTACTCGAGCTCCCGTTCCAGATACGCAGCTTCGCGGGTCTGGTAGGCTTCGAGTCGTGCCTGATACCAGTCGGACGCGAGTACCGTTTCACGATCAAACATTGCCCGGAACTTCGGATCGTCTGCTTCCATGCCCTGGTAGGTACCTTCGGCCATAATATGCAGAATCGCCTGCAGCGGCGGTATGGCACCATTGACACTTCCGTCTTCAAGGTAGGCTCGGGCAACCCGTTGCTGTGTCTCGACGATGTTGTGAATGCCGTCGACATAGTCGTCGAGTCCCTGCGTTTCGGGTTTCAGCATGTCTTCATTGAACACGTTGTCCGGGGAATCGAAGATCCGTCCGAAGAAGTCGGCCATGAATGCCTTCGTCATTCGGTACCCGAGGCGTGATCCGAGAACCTTTTTCCCCTTATGCTCGAAGTCGTCGACTTTCTCGAAGTAACCGTTCGAGATCAGGAACTCGGGGTCGCGCTCCTGTGGCTCGAGGCGGGACCAGATTTCAGGAATCAGCAGGCTTACGTCGTGATCGACGCGGTAGTTGGGTCCTATGTAGCCCGCAGCAGACGTGAAGCCTTCGTAGCCGGTGAGAATGTACGACAGGAGCGCATTGTTCAGATCGCTCGTCGGAACGAGCGCGTTGAATGGTCCCTTGGTCAGGGCTCCTTCCGACCCTGCACCGGTTGTCGACGGTGACTTGCCCGTCAGACTCGAGACAAAGTCCATGAAGAGCTCGGGAAGCTCCTGGTAGTGAATGGGTGCGTATACGGCGAGCGGCCGTATTCCCCGCTCGTGATCGGGAGGGTTGTTTCTGCGACCTGGAAGCACCGCGTTAATGGGGTGGTGCACCGGTTCCTCTGCCGCCACCTGCCGGAACAGTCGCACACCGATATCCGCGAGATAGCGCTCGATGGGAAACAGTTGTGCCGGGTCCGTCTGCAGATAGCGCGGGTTTTTCGACGGCGCGCCTTCGAAGATCCTCGGTTTGGAGGAGACCGTGAAGAAACTGCAGTCATCATCTGCCTGAACCGACAGAAGCAACTCCTGCACCGGTTTCGTGTACTCGGTGAACGCAAGCGTGTCTTCGACAAAGTTGGTGATCTGTTCGCGCTTGAAGGGCTCGAAGTTTGAGACGAATACCGGTGGTGTCGATAGATCGTACTCCGCCTGCTTGTCATAGCCACGGTGAATCGCTTCGTCCGGTCGCTGGAAAAATCGGAACTCGCAGTTCTCGACGAACTTGACGCTGACATCCGCGTAGTCGGGGTTGAGTCCCTTGAGCACCGACGCAGGTACCACAACGGACGCGGAGATGTCGTCTTCCCACTGCACTTTGCGCGAGGGCATGAAGTCCTGTCGCAGTTTATGCGTCCATCCCGTTCCGTCTTCCTGCAGTCCGACGCGCAGGTAACTGCCAAGAACCGGTCGGCCCATGAATTTCAGAATATTGCCCGGGGAGCCGTTTACCACGTCTACGCTGAACTTGCTGCGCCAGTCGTCGCCCCACTCCTGCTTGTAAAACCGCTTCACAAGGAACACCAGCGCGCGGATACGGTGCGGAATGCCGCGCAGCCACTCGTTGTAGTCGTCGGTGAACCGGGGGCTCGGAGTAAGCAGTTTGATGACCGACCCGAGGCTTCGTTTCGCGGACAGCACGGTTCTGCTGCGGCCGGGTTCGTTCGGTTTGTGCTTGTGCCGGTCGCTGTAATCGCGGGTAATGATCTGCTCGACCATATCCATGTCATTCGTGTAGTCGGCAATTATGAGCGGCGTAAAGTGCATCGCATCGACTATGGATTTCGATATTTCCGACTTGCCGCCCCCTGAAACGGTGCAGGGTTTGTGGCAGAGGGTGCCTTCGGCCGTGGTGCCGACGAGGCGCCACGAGCCCGATTCGGGGTGCTGCTCCATGTGCACCTTGTATCCGGTGGGGTGAATGTAGAAGTGCCCCGGAAGCACACGAAGCGACTTTGAAGACCCGTCGGGAGCCGTCCAGTCGGCTGTCTGTGTCTCGAGGTCTATCTCGGCGTCCTCGGGCAGGTAGACGATCTGAGGGTAATTCGTGTCGGTCGCGTAGCCGTCGTGCATTTCAAGACGGTCGCCCAGGTATTTTTTTATGTCGTCGAAGCGTTGTCCTTTCGTGTTGAGATACGCCGCTTCGGGGACGAACTTCATGCCCAGGCTGTACGCGGGAAAGGCGAGCGCGCCACCGGCGTGCTCCTCTTCGGCAAGCCCCATGAGGTTGGCCGAGTAGCTTATCTGTGTTTTGACTTCCTTCTTGGAGTACCCGAAGTAGTTGTCTGCAATAAGCGTAACCATGACACCGCGTTCGTCGCGGCAGGTAATCTTGAAGGGTGTGCCGTCGTTGTACAGTTCGTCCGGTTTCTCCCAGCACATGCCGTCGTGCTTCTGTCGCTCCGTCGCATCCTGAATGTGTGGCAGCCCAAGGTCTTTCTTGTTCAGGCCCAGCAGGTGGGTTGCCAGAATAATGCAGCCGGTGTGGCCAGTCCAGTGAGCAGGGTCCAGAGCGCTGTCGTTCTCCGGCAGGTACGGGTCTCCTGCGTTTCCGAAGATCGACTCCACGAAGTCCAGATTCGAGACCAGATTTCCGGGTGCGAAAAAGCGCACTTCTGTGTACCGGTTCCGGACTGTTCCCGTGATTTCGGGTTGCACCATGGGCTTCAGCAACAGACTGATAAAGCCCGCAGCCGGCGGGGTGAGATTCGACGTAAACGGGTAGCGGGCAAGTTCGTCGGGCGGATCAAGCGCAATTTTGAGCATGCGAAGAAAAGCGATCTTCGGAACTTCCTTCTTGTCGTGAGGTACGGGAAGTCCGCCTTCGGCGACGTGAAAGACGCCCTTGGTTGTGCGCCTGTCGTGCTTCGGGTTGTGCAGTACCCCCTGTTTCGTCCGGTAGCTGTGGACAATGTCGGTATGAAACTCATCTGCATCCGCGGGAAGCGAGAGTTCGCGCGCAAGGCCGTACTGGTCGAGTACAAAGGTGTTTCCCGGCAGGCGGGGCACATCGTTTTCGCTGTCGACACCCGAAAGCGTAGTATCCAGGTATTGCTGAATACGCTGATCTGCCGGCGGCAGATAGTCGTCCAGGAGTCTGTTCTTCTGACGGAAGTTCGCGACAAGCCCGGCATTTACGAAGGCGCTCGCAGCACCTTCGATCGGCACGGTCGTCTGACCGTGCGTGGCAAGTTTCACGTTCAGGTAGCTGATAACCTGTGTACGGTGTTCAGGATCGGTATGAGGAAAATCGATACCGAAATCTCGACGGGGAGCGGATGACATAGGGCCTCCTTGTGGCAGGGATGCCACGGGTCGGGGCGTGTGTACGGCGCCGTGGCTGGCACCGCACAACTAATCTAAAATATCACTGGCCACAGCAGTTGTGAAATAATCACAAAGACTGCGATCGACAGACCAAGCAGGACGATTCCCGCCTTCATCATGTCTCCGGTCGTAAAGTGGCCGGATGCGTATGCAATTGCATTGGGTGGCGTGTTCGCCGGGAGCAGGTACGCGAAGGACGAAGCGATACCGGCTGCA
>SKKC01000380.1 GCA_007121695.1 Spirochaetales bacterium
AACGGTCATTCGCAGGAACACCACAGCATGGTATCGCGGTGGTCGAACGAGCAAATGCGCGAATACTGGAAAATGCACGGATTTGACCGAGTCACGCTCATAGATGCCGCAGACTTCGGCGACGGGGACAACGATTCACCGTTTGTCGACTCAACGCTCTTTCCGATCGCGAAACGTATCGAGTTCATGACTCGGATAGTCGGATCAATTATAGACGCCCGGGAGTCAGCACTATCCGGCACAGCGTCCATGATCATATTCAAGCAGCTGAAAGGCAGCGGCGTCCATGCATCCGGTGCCCAGTCGCACAACCTGACACCGGTTCACACCATGGACCACGACAGCATACAGACCGGTCTCAAGCGGACACGCCTTCCGGAAGCTGCGTGGACACTCGTACGCACCAATCTGCGAGCAGCCGGAGGTGGCCCCGCTTCAAGGATAACCGTGAACTCTCGCGCCGAACTCCCTCCAGAGCTAAACGGACAGTATACGGTTGAATTTCCGGTATCAGAAACCGACCTCGAGGTCCCGACAAAAGCGTTCGGGACAATGATCTCGAGAGTCGCCGACGAGGATCCAAAGCTTATTGTCACGAACGTAGACGGGAATGTCGCCTCGGGCATGCCGAACATAAACGAAGCAATGCAGATTCGGCATCCGAGTGAAGATTCCACGTACAACCAGGGGCCCGAAGGTCGGGTTTACGAACCGGTCAGCGAAGACGCTTGTGCAGGACTCGCTGCCGCACTTTCGCTGTTCGGAGGTCGTTCTGCATGGCTTACCTATGAATCCTTTGCTATTAACGGCATGCCGATATGGCAGACCGTCACGCAGGCGATGGCCGAGCTCCCGCACTCGTGTCCCTCAGCGGTACTGCTGCTTACAGCTGGTGCGCTTGAACAGGGACGCAACGGCTGGACACATCAGCGACCCGAAATTGAGGCGTACCTGTCAGCACTCACGAAGAACGGCAATGTCTTTCCGCTGTTCCCCATCGACGCGAACATGCTGCAGGCTGCGTACGAGTGGGCCCTCGGTCAGACAAACAAGGGCGTTGCGCTCTTCGCATCGAAGTCGCCGCTGCCGGTCCGTACCACGCTCGACGAAGGCCGAAGGGCGGTTGAATACGGAGCTCACGTGGTACACGAATCGGGTCAATCGGGAACCTTTGATATTGCTGTGGCCGGTGACATGGTTTTACAACCCGTTCTTGAGGCGACTGCACTCCTTGCGGCAGAAGGAATCGGTGTTCGCGTGGTATCGGTCGTGAACCCGAGACGATTCTACGCGTCGGAACAGGTGGCGTGGGAGGCCGCGCGAGACGGGGACGGAACCTTCATGTCAGATGAAGACTTCGACGCCCTCTTTCCCGGGTCGGGTATACTGTGTGTAACCGGCGGCGCATCGGCAATTATGGAGCCGGTACTCGACCGCGCGGGCACCCGACCGAAAGCATGTCTGTCCTGGCAACGAGGCGAGACGACATCGGGGCCCGGAGAACTATACGCTATGAACGGAGTGTCGCCCCCGGACATCGTGAAGAAGGTCAAGGAACTTGAATTGCGAAAAGAACCGTGAAAGTACGGCAGTTCATCTTGCAACGCCTGTTTTCGACGAGTATTATTTCATTTAATGAAAACAGGAGCCGTAAGAAGCCATGCAGAACCTATCAGTAAGTGAACAACCGAAACGTCTGACAAAAAAGAACGAGTCAGCAGTGAAGGTGATCAAGATAATCGAAGCCATGTCGCGCCGACGCGGTCCTGTTCGACTTCAGGATATTGCGCGGGATTCCGGTCTCCCGACCTCGACAACCATACGATTCCTGAACTCGCTCATTGAGCTTGGATATGTTCAGCAGCAGCGCGAAACGGCACGTTATGCGCTGACACTGAAACTCTGCAGAGTTGCCGGTGATATAAGCCAGAATACCAGCTATCGCGATGTTGTTCGTCCGTACATGGAAGAGCTGACCGAACGGCTGTCCGAGAGCTCGTGTATGGCGGTCATGGAAGGCGCCAAAGCCCTGTACGTAGATGTGGTGGATGCGCCGGATCAACTACTGAAAACGCTTCAGCGCATCGGAAAGAGCGCGCCTCTTCATTCCACCGGTGTCGGAAAATGCCTTCTGCTTGGACTGGCCTCGCGTGAGCGTCGCTCGCTTCTGGAGCAGACTCCTCTGGTTCGGCTCACCGAGCATACCCACGCGTCCATGGAGTCGCTTGAACGTGATCTGGAGCTATCCCGAAAACGGGGGTATGCGCTTGACGACGAAGAGTGCGAGCTTGGAGTACGGTGCGTAGCCGCACCGGTCAGCGACCATAGCGGCAATATCGTCGCAAGCATCAGCATCTCTGGACCATCAAGTAGAATCACCCCGAAACGAATCGATCAGATTGCGTCCGATCTCATTGAAACAGCGCGCGTCGTTTCACGGGCACTCGGTGCACCGGTGTAGCGACCGCAAACGAATACCAGCCAATCACAACGGATCTTACACACGGGACAGCGAAGCTCACAAGCCGGACATTGCGGCTACTACCTCGGTAAGTGTCGCATCGCTCCCGACATTACCCGGAAATATCACGTACAGCATGCCGTCGTGTGAATCAATCCGAATCACCGGAACTCCCGGTTCTGCCTGGCCTTCAACGCGCGCCATTCGAACACCAAGTCCTCGCGTAAGAATCTCGTGAGACGTAATTCCACCTTTCGAGACAAGAAAATCGAGCGGACTTCGTATCTGCCTGACTATGGATACCAGAGCGTCTGATATACGTGCCCCGGCCTCAAGACGTTCCGCAGTCGTGCCGAATGCCGCCTCGGTCCGGGAGGTGTAGACCACCGGAATTCGCCCGTCAGCAAGAGCACGCTCGATCTGCTCGACACACCACCCGCACACCGACGCCGCGTCGTCGAGAATACCGTGCACATCGAGTTCAATTTTTTCAGTTAAAGGTAACTCGAACAGGCGTTCTAACTGACGTGTGGTCTTCTGTACGTGCGATCCCGCGACCACGATACCGCGTCGTACCGACTCCGAAGTCGGCCGAACAAGCGGTCTGCTGTCTGTTTCTGTCAATGACTTCACGATCGAAGCGGCCCCGTGAAACACGAAGCTTTTCCCGGCACGCATTGCACTGCCACAGGCCCGTGCAAATACATCAAGATCATCGTAGCGTACCGCGTTGACAATGAGATAGTTCCCGCCACTCCGATCCATCAATCTATGTATCAGATCGGTTTCTGAGTCTCCACGGAGTTCGTCGATGGTTAAAGACGCGATGTCCGCCTCCTGAACCCCACCCTTCGTTTTCTCGGTTATGTACCCGGGCAAATAGGAAGTCCGGTATCCGAACACCGAGTCCCGGGCAAACTCCGTCTGATCCGCGCGTATACGTGTCTCCCCTTCGAGGACGTAATGTGTATCCGAGTCAGTAATTCGTCCACCTTCAAAAAACGCCGGCACAAATATACGGGCATCCGGGTCGGGGATTGCCTCGGAACATATCGTATCCAGTTCGAGCGGAAAGTGACTGCGCAGCGTAGAATCAGAACGGGAAATAAACACAAGACGCTCATTCGTGTTCGCATGTAACCGTGTTACCGTGCGAACGGCCTCGGCAACCCGCTTCCTTGCTTCAGTACGACCGCACGCACGTGTGTTCGTTAGTATATAGAAGAACGGAACTGAGTCCCCGAGCGCAGTCCGTATAACATCGTCGTTCCAGTCGGTCAGCACATAGCAGCCGTGTACTGTCTGTATTCCAGTTGGATCATCGTCCAGAATGATATATCTCAGCATTTCGCCTTCGTTCGGTTTCCTGTGCATCATAACCCGTTCCGTAAACAATTCACTCTGTGGACTTGCTTTCTTATGAATAAAACGTATACCGTATGATAACAGGGTTCATTACATCACGCAAATGACACGAGGTGGCCGCATAAGGATAAACGATGGTACCCTGCAGACCGACGACGGTGCGCAAGGGGGATAGTCGACGATGAACTGGCAAAAGTGGCGCCATGCTGCAGGCACGGCCACGCAGAGTTCGCAATTGATAGTCGACCCGAAAATCGCATTGCTCAACCACAAGGCACTACAATGGCCTCGCTTTATCTCGTAACCGGCCCCTGGGCGTCGGGAAAGACGTCTGTGGTAGCGGAACTTTCTCATCAGCTCAGTGAATGTGTGGTGTTCGATTGGGATTCCATTATCCCCGCGTTGTCAGGAGCGCTGGGTCGAGACGTCCGCGTCGACCCCTCAACATGGCCAGGACTAAAGGCGATCTGGGACGAAATCCTGGCGAACGTACTTGCCGGTGGTCACGACGTGGTTCTATTCGGGCCGTTGGTTCCCGATGACTTTTCGGCTACAAATGTCGGGTGCGATTCCATTCATTGCGCCTACCTTAACTGGCCAGACAAGATAATTGCGCAGCGGCTCAGAAGACGAGGTGCCTCTTCAGCGGAGATCTCTGACGAGTTAACTTTCCTGACGCAACTCAGGGGCTCGGCCTTCGAGGCAATCGAGTCGATTGGCCTGACCCCTCGTGAGGTCGCTGTGTCTGTATCGGCATGGGTCGGTGGCGAAGTGTCTATGGATTGAGGCTAAATTTTTCTGGACGTTTATTTATACAGGTGCGTCGTGAGATAGCAGGTCCAAGATAATGCAAACAAGGAGAAAAAAATAGAATGGGATTTTTCAAGCACGATGACATGCACCCTGACATACCCCCCTGGCAAAGCCGGGAGTCTTTCGCTTTAATCGCGGAGTACCAGGCAGTTTCTAATGAACAATGAAACGAAACCAATACGGAGGCACCGTTCAATGACTGACGAGCAATCCACGACCTTCACACCCAGACACATTCTGCTGTTACAGAAAGGAAAAAACCTGCAGCGGCAGGGAGAGCTCTTTCGGACGCGGTTGTCAGCCGTATTGCCCGATTGTGTTCTGCATCTTTCAACCGGCGAAGATCGTATCGAAAACGCTGATCAGATTGACACGATCATTACGCGTGCGTTTCCCCATTTGCCAGAGGTTTTACGTGAGTGTGTGAACTGTAAATGGCTGCATTTTCTCTCCGCCGGGGTAGATAAGGTGTGGGATATGCCTATCGCGCACTCTGACTACCTGATTACCAAGAGCAGTGGGGTTCACAGTGCGCCGATCAGCGAGTATGCGATGGGCGCAATACTTCATTTTGCCAAATGCTTCCCTGAGTTCCATATCGCATCAAGAACCCATTCCTGGACCCGACAAGGGTTATCCGAACTTACCGGTCAAACGCTTTGCATCCTGGGTTTGGGCCATATCGGACGGGCGCTCGCAAAGCGTGCGAAGGCATTTGATATGCGCGTTGTCGGTACCAGGAGAACTCCTGTGGAAACCGAATATGTGGACCTTTGTGTGAGTAACGGTGATGTCATGGACCTCCTGCCCGAAGTGGATTATCTCGTGGTTTGCCTTCCCATGACCCCGAAAACCCGCAGATCAGTCGGGGAAAAACTCTTGAGCGCCGTGAAACCCGGGGCGACCGTGATCAGTATTTCACGCGGTGGGATCGTGGACGAGGCCGCCTTGCTGAAGCACATCGATTCCGGTCACATCCGCGGTGCGGCACTGGATGTTTTCGAGACGGAGCCACTTCCCTCAGACTCTCCGCTCTGGGACCATGAAAAGATCCTTATTTCCCCGCATCTCGCCGGATCCTCGCAACATTCTTCAGAAAGGTCACTCGATCTGTTTCTGAAAAACGCAGTTCAGATCAGCCGCGGATTGGCACCTGTGACTCCCGTCAGCCTGTCCGAGGGCTACTGACCTCGCTTATGTTAGGAGTAACGACCAATGAAAATCATAAAGCTTGAAACATTCTCCCGCCCGATGGTTGGTTTTGTTAAGGTAACGACCGACAGCGGAGCGGTAGGATACGGACAGATGTCCACCTATAACGCTGACATATCGGCCTTGGTTTTCCACCGGCAGGTTGCGAGATACGCACTGGGTCGTAATCCGCTCGAGCGCGAGGCGATCGTTGACAGCTGTGTCGAGGGTGAATACAAGTATCCCGGTTCGTACGTCCGCCGCGCCCTGGCGGGTCTGGACACGGCACTCTGGGATTTACAGGGAAAACTCGAACAAAAGAGCGTGTGCGGACTTCTGAGAGGAACCCGTACCCACGTGACTGCGTATGGCTCGAGTATGCGCCGGGATATCAGCCCCGCAGACGAGGCGGAACGGCTAAAGGCCCTGAAAGACGAAAAAGGATTTCAGGCTTTCAAGATCCGGGTTGGAAAGATATGCGGACACGACGAAGATCAATGGACGGGCCGGACCGAAGAAATCGTCCCTGCGGTGAGAAACGCCATTGGCGATGAGACAGGTCTGTTCGTGGATGCAAACAGTTGTTATACGCCAGAGAAGGCCATTGAGGTCGGGAAAATGCTCGAAGATCACGGGGTTTCCCACTTTGAGGAGCCGTGCCCGTACTGGGAAATCGAATGGACTGCCCGGGTTACTGCGGCGTTGGACGTACCAGTCGCGGGGGGAGAGCAGGATGTGTCGCTGGCTCAGTTCCGCCGTATGATCGACATTGACGCCGTGGATATCGTGCAACCGGATATCTGTTATCTCGGCGGTTTGACCCGGGCCCTGCGCGTCGCGACCATGGCGGAGGAAAAGGGTAAACCCTGCACACCACATTCTGCCAATCGATCGCTGGTCACGCTCTTTACCCTCCACATGCTTGCAGCCATACCGAACTCCGGGGGCTACCTTGAGTTATCCATCGAGGACACCCCCGGGATGGACGAGTTGTTTTATCCCCTGCTGAAGGTGCAGGACGGGAAGGTTGCCGTGCCGGACGGGCCGGGCTGGGGTGTGGAGATTAATCGGACCTGGCTCGAAAAGGCTGACTATCAAGTCAGTGAAGCGTAAACAGAGTTATCGTATATCTTTACATTCTCACTATGCTCGTCGACATACACGTGTCTATCTGCCGGGATTTCTTCAAACCTGTTTTGTGTAATAACCACGTTTTTTGCGTCCATGATATTGATGCAATTGTTCGGCATATTCCTGAACGTGTTGTTAATAATACTCACGTTCTTGATTGAAGCACCAGAGCGCATCCCGACGTCAGTCGCTATGGCTGTAAATCCCCCCATACCACCACCCCGTGCTTTTCTCCCGCAGTTATCAAACGTGCTGTTCCTGATCACTACACCATCGGCTGCGGACGCCTCCATCATCCCGATTTTCGGATCAAAAAACGAACACAACGCAAAGGCGGCTACTTTTTCAATGTTATAGAAACGGCAGTTATCTATTGTTGTGTTGTCCGACTTCATGATAATCCCGCAGGTACTCGTATTCGTAAAGGTAGAATTGCTGATGCGTACGTAAGAAGAGAGAAAGCAATAGGGTACGCATTCGGTGCCCGCTTCAATCCAGGAGGGAAGTTTACCTGCGAACTCCACAATATATTCCTGGGTTGAAGGTTCAAACTCCGACGCCGTAATCATGCCAAAGTGTTCAATCACAGCCCCATCAAAGAAACCAACCTTCGTGTCGATCTCCAGGGGTTCGTCGGACTCGCGTAACGGTTTGATTCTGACGGATTGATCAGAGAGTACTTCTTCCACGAGAAAGAACTGCCCGTGAATGTTGATGCAGTCATCGTTTGTACCATCACAGTAGTAATCATTGATAAGTGCGTAGCCGCTGCACATGTTCAGGTGCAATCCGTCTCTCGGACATGTGGTAACCCGGTTACCTTCCGG
>SKKC01000131.1 GCA_007121695.1 Spirochaetales bacterium
CTTACTGAACCCGTACAGAAACCCTATGACCGTATGGACCAGCGTGTAAAAACCGAGTGGCGAGAGACTCAAGAGATCCTGTAAAAGCCCGGAAATGGCACCCGCACCCTGCCCGACCGCTGGACCATTCTTGTTGGACAGAAAGGTAATAAGAATAAGCAGGAGGTCCGGCCGTGCCGACAGAATGGCCACTGCCTGCAGGAGGTTTGTCTGAATGACTGCGACACCGGCTATCAGCAGCACTCCGGCAATATACACGATCATAGGCGCGAATCCTGGGGTTGTATAACGAACAGATACTCGAGACGGCTCAGATCGACCGACGGATTCACCAGAACCTCGAGCGTAGGTTCGTATGGATGCGACTGAATTCCCCGCACCCGACCTATCAGAATGCCCTGAGGATACAGAGACTGCAGGCCGCTTGTCACCACTGTAGCACCGTGCATAACAAGGTCCGCAGCATCCTGCGGAATGTGTCGCAGTTCGACTCCGTATCGCAGTGAACCCGTTCCGGCAGCAAGACCCTGATGACGCGAATCAGACACCATCGCAGCGACAAACGAACCTGGCTGCGTTATGGGCTGCACACGTGCATTGAATGCGTTTACTTCCACAACCCTGCCAACGAGCGCCTCAAGCCCCTCCTGGACAGCCACAACAGGTGAATCCAGTTGCACACCGTGTTGGGTTCCGCGATTGATTGTGATCGTTGAGAAAAGGCTCTGGGGATCGCGTCCGACAACCCTGGCAGCAAGATGCTCATATCGGAACGAGTCGGAAAAATCGAGAATCTCTCGAAGCTGCTCGTTCTCCCGGCGAAGCGATTCAATATCCTGTTCGAGCACTTCCGCTGAACGCACCCGTTCCAGCAGGGCATCGTAGTCTTCCCGCAACTGACCGAGCTGCCGGACCGAGTCGACCGTTTCGGTGAAGAAGCGGCCGACCGAGCTGACACCCGACTGCAGTACCCCGAGTATCGTGCTTCCCTGATTCGCTATGTTCGACGAGGAGAACAACAGAGACACGGACGAGGCAGATACAATGAGAATGAATACAACAAGAGTGTGATGAAGCTTAAGAAAACCCCGGATGTCCATATACGACAGCTTCCATCGCTGATCAGGCGTTCATTGAGTTGTATATGTTGCGACTGTTGTTTTTTGTTCTCATGTGCTCGAAATACATGCCCGCTCCAAGGCATACACAGTTCAGCGGATCCTCTGCCTTGAAACAGGGCACACCCGTTTCATTCGCGATAAGGGTATCGAGGCCTTTCAGCAGGCTGCCGCCTCCGGTCATGACAATACCACGCTCCACGATGTCTGCGGCGAGTTCCGGAGGTGTCTGGCCCAATGTCCGTTTGATTTCCTCTACGATTGCGTTTATTGACTCCTGAAGCGCTTCTCGCACCTCCACGGAGTCAATCTCGAGGCGACGCGGCAGTCCCGTAATCGCGTCTGTACCTTTGACTTCCATCTTTTCGATCTTTTTGTCGGGAGTCGCGTTCCCGATGTTCTTTTTCAGCTCCTCGGCGGTCCGCTCTCCGATAATCAGATTATGAACCGTGCGAACATGCTTCATGATCGCCTCGTCGAACTCGTCACCGCCAAGCCGGATCGCGTTCGTGACAACCATCCCCCCGAGGGAAATAACGGAGATCTCGCTTGTCCCTCCACCGATATCGCAGACCATATGACCGGCAGGTTCGTAGATCGGAATATTGGCACCGATTGCCGCGGCTAGCGACTCCGGAATTACCTTGACTTCGCGGGCTCCAGCCTTGTAGGCGGCATCCTGCACCGCTCGCTCTTCGACCTCGGTAATACACGCCGGAACGCCGATTACCATTCGAGGTTTCACGAACCACTTCCGGGGAAGTACCCTGTGAACGAAATAGCGTATCATGCGCTCGGTCGTTTCCGGATCGGCGATAACTCCGTCGCGCAGGGGCCGTATCGCAATTATGTCACCCGGTGTCTTCCAGAGCATGCGTCGGGCCTCTTCGCCAACAGCAACAACTTTTCTGGTGCCACGCTCCACGGCAACAACACTCGGTTCGTTTGCGCAGATTCCACGTCCACCGACGTATACCAGCGTATTGCACGTGCCGAGATCTATGCCGATATCGCTCGACAGACTAAGTCCTTTTCCAAACCCCATATTATCCTCCGCTAGCTATCCAGGCGTCGCAACGCAGCCGCGTGACCGCCATCTATATTCACTGCGTTGCGCCACTGCGCACGCGCACGAACCCCGTCTCCCATTGCATCGTAGAGCTCACCCAGATAAAAATGAGCATCGGCAGAATTCGGATCATCTTCAAGGACAAGGCGAAACTGCTCCTCTGCCTGATCAAACCGTGCTTCCGAAAGCTGTATCTGACCGAGGATAAAACGCGCCTGATGCACGAGTCGAGGCTCTTCTGACTGGGATATTACTCGTTGTAGATGAGGCAATGCCTCACGAGGTTGATTGTTTTCGACCAGTCGCTCCGCGACCGCAAGAAATGAAACGTCACGCGGAGACCGTTCAGCTGCGAGAAGCAGATTCTCTATCGAACGTTCGCGGTCGTACAGACGCTCGTACGCGAGGCCAAGAAACTCAAACGCTGCGGCGTCGACTACGCCAAGATCAATGGCTGTCCTCAGATGCTCGACCGACAGATCAGCAAAATGACGACCTCGTTCAAAGTACGCAAGGCCAAGGACAAAATTCACTTCAGCCGCGAAATGAGCGGAACTGATCGTCTGCACCCGTCGCAGATACCGAACTGCTGCACGGATAAGCTCGTCCCTGTTGTCCGCGTCAACATCCGATACGGCAGCGTAATAACTTGCAAGCCCCCGGAATACCAGGGCATCCGCATCGAGAGGATCAGAGGCGAGGATTGTATCCGTAAGTGTAATCAGCCGGGAAAACTCGCCCTCGTTCCAGAGAAACTCTATCTGACTCCGGTCTATTCCTGTCGGGTTTCCGAGGGTTGGCAATTGACCACCGAAAACGAAAAAAGCGCTGACCGCGATCAAAACGGCTCCTCCGAGTCCAGTCAGCCACAAAAAAACACGAGAACGATTCTGGTTCGTGTCGGCACTTGTGTTTCCTTCTTTTCGTCGTGGTCGACGTGGTTTTGATGCGCTGCGTTTTTCTGTGGAGTAGATCATCGGACAACCTTGGCCATTAAATATCAGACAGGTGGTAAAGGTCAATCGTCATTCGATGTCCAGCTCGAGGCATGAACCGGTTGCGGAGCAGGTGGTAAGCCGGGTTCTGTAGGGGCGACAGCGATTTCTGCCGCCCTGACTGCCATCTATCTGTTTCAGGCACGTGTTACCACCACTCTGTATACAGCAATCTACCCGTGCTGTTGTCCGTCGAAAAACGCACGAACGTCGGCAGAGCAACCGAACAGCACTGTTTGATCTTGCTCCGGGTAAGGTTTACCATCATTGCCCGTTGCCGGACAACAGGTGGGCTCTTACCCCACCCTTTCACCCTTACCTGAAACGCCGCAAAGCGACGCATCAGGCGGTCTGGTTTCTGAGGCACTTTCTGGCGCACACGCATGAAACATGCATGTGCTCCCGGGAATTACCCGGTACCCTGCTCATACGGAGCCCGGACTTTCCTCCGCGCACCGCGCGCACGCGCTACACGGCGACAGTCTCTTCCGACCTGCTCCGCAACCGGTTCTGCGCTCTGTGTCGTTGTTACTCTTCTTCTTCCTCTTCCTCGTCGAGATCTTCGTCTATCTCGTCTTCCTCGTCCTCGTCGACATCGTCCGTATCGTCGTCGATTTCGTCCTCGTCTTCGTCGGCAACGATTTCCTCGTCTTCATCTTCCTCGTCGTCGTCGTCTTCGTCGTCCTCGTCACGTGCCGCAAGCGGCGAATCCAGGTCGTCGATGAGTTCCTCGTCGTCGAGGAGTTCGTCGTCTTCGTCGATCAGATCCGCGAGTCCGCCCGTCGAATCGTCGTCGAGCACGTCCATGAGACCTTCGGCGTCATCGTCGGGGCTCGCCTGATCGTCTTCAACATAAAACACGATTTTGGAGCAGTACGGGCAGAAGTGAATATCCTCGGCGGAACGGACATCGTTCACGAACTGCCGCGGAAGAATCATGTTGCAGCCGCTGCACACACCCTTTCGCAGCGGGACAATGCCCTCTCCTTCCTGGCTCCGGATGATACGGTCGAACTTGAACAGAAGCCCCTCTTCCATGCCGGGGGTTACCTTGTCGGCTTCGGACTTGAGCTCGTCGATCTGTGTGCGCTTCGTCTCGCTCTCGCTCTCAATACGGCTCTGCTCGTCTTCGAGTTCCTTCTCCTGTTCGGAGATCATGAGCTCCTCGCGCTCGAGGCTGTGTTTCATTTCCTCAAGCACTCGCTCTTCACGCTGAAGCTCTTTTCGAAGCTGCTGTTCGCGCTCGCCGGCTTCGCGGATTTCCTTGTCAAGAGCCTCGTACTCCCGCTGCGTCTTGATTTCCGCCATCTGCTGCTCGTAGTGCTCGCGATCGCGCTCGGCTTCGTCCATGCGGGTTTTTATGTCCCGGATACGCGTCCTTGTCTGCTCGAACTCTTCGTTTTTCTCTATGTACTGCTTCTTCAGTCGTGTCAGAAGTTCGGTCTTCGTTGACAGACTCCGCGGTATGTTCTTCAGTTCCTGTTCGATACGGTATCGCTCCGACAGAATATCCTGAAGCGTCTTCAGTTTCTCAATTACGTCCTGCACTCGTACAATCCTCCCGCCTTGTGCCGGCCTTTTCTATTCTATTGGTCCAGATAGTCTTTCAGACGGCGACTCCGTTTCGGGTGCCGCAGCCGTCGAAGGGCTTTCGCTTCTATCTGTCTGATTCGTTCCCGGGTAACATTGAAATACAGTCCGACTTCTTCAAGCGTTAAAGAATAGCCGTCCTCAAGCCCGAATCGCATTTTAAGGACTTCCTGCTCGCGTGGAGGCAAGGTCGAGAGGACGGTGCGCAGCTGTTCCTGCAGCAGTGTAAATGCGGTCTGCTGCGAGGGGTTTTCCACGTCCTTGTCTTCTATAAAGTCTCCCAGGAGGCTGTCTTCCTCTTCACCAATCGGGGTCTCGAGTGAAATCGGCTCGCGCGCTACGTTTTTGACGCTCTTTACCCTTGCCACACTCCATCCGAGCCGCTCTGCGACTTCTTCGTCGTTCGGTTCACGTCCGAGCACCTGCATAAGCTGCCGGCTCTCGCGTACGACCTTGTTGATCTGCTCTATCATATGAACCGGTACGCGTATCGTCCGTGCCTGGTCGGAAATCGACCGGGTAATCGCCTGGCGTATCCACCAGGTCGCGTAGGTCGAGAACTTGTAGCCTTTTCGATACTCGAACTTTTCTACTGCCTTGATAAGACCAATATTGCCTTCCTGCACGAGATCGAAGAAGTGAAGCCCTCGATTGGTGTATTTTTTCGCGATACTGACCACAAGCCGCAGGTTCGCCTTGATGAGCCGGTCTTTCGCGTTCTGCATCATGGTCTTGCCACGCGTAATCTCTCGCGACATGTCGAGAATGTCTTCGATCGAGTTTTCGAACTCAAGTTCAAGCGCTTTCAGCTTCTTGTCGGTAATCTGAATCTGGCGGATTTTTTCCTTGATCTGGTCGGCAGTTATGCCCAGATCTGATTCGATCTTCTCGCGCTGCGAAGCGCTCGCAAGTCCGCGGCCGAGACTGCGGAGCTCCCGCATGCTGCCAACACGAAGTCGTTTCTCGATCCGCTCTTCTTCCTTGCGGTACTTTCGTATCTTCTTAGCCGCATTAATGAACTTGTCGCTGATGCTCAGAATCTCGTCCTGATGCAGTTCGATTTTAACCAGTTTCTTTCGAAGCGCTTCGCGACGAGATGACAGGCTTTCATCCGTCAGGATATCGCCTCCCCGATCGGTCACGGTGCGCTTCTCTTCCATGTACGCCTTGAGATCGGAGATGTTCGTCCGTACCGGTTCGCGATAGAACTGATACAGCCGACGGCGCTCGGCGAGATACTCGGAAATCTCTTTTTTGTTCAGGTTCATTTCGCGCGGATCGCGCTTGGAAAACGCACGCTGCGCCAGACCGTAAAACTCGGTCACGAGAACGCCCGAGCCCCGGATAACTTCCTTGATTATGTTCTCTCCGTCTTCCATTTTCTTGGAGAGTTCGACTTCCTGCTCGGCGGTCAGCAGATTTTCCCGGCCAATTTCACGAAGATACAGCCGTATGGGGTCGTCTATATTCGAGTCCTTGTCGCCGTATACGAGACGCTGCTTCTTTTTTTCCTGTTTTACGACCCGCTCGACGTCTTCAGGAGTTACGTCGACTACTTCGTCTTCGAGTCGAACGTCGTGTTTCCCGAGTATTGCAATGACATCTTCTATCTTGTCGGAATTGACTATGTGGTCGGGTAAGTGATCCCGCACCTCTTCGTAGGTGAGCGTTTTCTTGCCCCGGGCATACTCGACAAGCTTTTCGATCGCCGGGTCATTCTGTAACTCATCCATGCTGTACCACCTTCAATTTCTGCAACTCACCATCGAGGTACGCTTTTTCGGTCATAAGTCTCCGCTGTTCTTCGACGGAATTGTCTGCTGTGCGCAGTTGCGACTGTACCTGTCGAAGTTTTGATTCAACAATTCGTCGTTTCACGGCCCGCACACCATCCCGCACAATCTGATCGGTATTTACCGAGAACTCGTCCCGGGCAGCGCGTTCATACAGCAGCTGCTGCAGTCCTTCGTGTTCGATCCGCGCAAGCACCCGCTCGAACTCGAGTTCTTCGGCCCGGTACGCGTCTTCGAGCGCAATGAAAAGATCCCGCGCAACCGGATCCGTCACGTCGTCGGTATTCAGTATCGTCCGTACATACGGAAAATGCTCGCAGTGTACTGCTACCGCGAGCATGAGGTACAATTCCTCCGAAGGTGAATCCAGTCTTTTGTTTGATTCATACTGTGGGCCGACGTCCGACGGCCGAACCTGATTCCGTTTTTCAAACTCCCGTATTATACTGGTTCTTTGCAAATCCAGTGTATCAGCTATATAGGCCAGACTTGCCTCGCGCCGCACCTCTGAGCGTATGCTTTCAATATACGGGAACAGCTCCCGCAAAACAAGTTCTTTCCCCTCGGGACTATCAGCTTGAGATTGAGTGCTGTACACACTGGTAAAATATTCCAAACTACTTATAGCCGAAACAACAGATTCCTGCAATACCGATTCTCCACCTTCAGACAGTAGATCGGCCGGATCTTTGCCCTCCGGGAGCGCACAGACGGTGGGCCGGATGTCGTTCTGCTCGCAGAGCACCGAGGCTTTCATGGACGCTGCGAACCCTGCCCGGTCAGAATCGAACACGAGAATCGAGCGATCGACAAAGCGTGACAGACTTTTCGCCTGTTCCGGGGTAAATGACGTGCCGAGCGGGGCAACCGTGTTCGTTATTCCCGCCTGGTGCATTGCCAGGACGTCGGTATAGCCTTCGACGAGATGGAACTCGCGTGATGTTCGCATTGTCTGCAGCGACGGATACAGGCCATACAGTTCGCGCGACTTCTGAAAGATATCGGTGTTCGGGCTGTTCAGGTACTTCGGACCATCGCCGCTAAGCAGACGACCGCCGAAGGCGATTACGTCTCCGTTACGCGAGAAAATCGGAAACATAAGCCGCCCGGCAAAGAGCGCCCGTCGCGGATTCGCGCGTGTGAACAGACCGCTCGATGCGAGAAACTCGTCAGAATACGAGCGCTGCTTCAGAAACCGGTAGAGCCAGAACGC
>SKKC01000004.1 GCA_007121695.1 Spirochaetales bacterium
ACTTCGAAGACGCCATGGACAAGATCAAGAAAAAGAAGGGCGTCGAAGAAGATGTCGACCTCGACGCCGACGATCTGAAAGAAGTCGTGAAGCAGTACAAGGCAGTTTTCAAGAAGCACGCGAAGATGGACTTTCCGCAGAAGCCGATCGAGCAGCTCTGGGCCTCCATCGACGCTGTGTTTGGCAGCTGGAACAATCCCCGTGCAATCAGCTATCGGAAAATCAACAACATGAAAGGCCTCATTGGTACGGCCGTCAACGTTCAGTCCATGGTTTTCGGGAACCTGGGCGATGATTCCGGTACCGGCGTCTGTTTCTCTCGCGATCCGTCGACTGGTGAGAATGTGTTCTACGGCGAGTATCTCATGAACGCGCAGGGTGAAGACGTTGTTGCAGGTATCCGTACACCGAAGCCCCTCAAAACGCTCGCAAAACAGAATGCCGAAGTGTATCAGCAGCTGGTAGATGTTAAGGAGCGGCTCGAAGCACAGTACGGTGATATGCAGGACATGGAGTTTACGATCGAGCGAGGAACACTCTACATTCTGCAAACCAGAAACGGTAAGCGAACCGGTGTAGCGGCAGTCAAGATTGTTGTCGATCTTGTCGCCGAGGGCAAAATCACCAAAGAAGACGCAGTTAGACGGGTAACGCCGGAGCTCCTCGACCAGGTGTTCCATCCGATGATCGACCCCCGTGCCAAGAAAGGTGTGAAAGCGCTTGCGAAGGGTCTGAATGCGTCGCCGGGGGCTGCGTGTGGGCAGATCGTATTCACGGCCGAGGATGCTGAAGCCTGGAAGGCAGATGGCAAGAAGGTCGTACTGGTGCGACGGGAGACCTCACCCGAGGATATCGGAGGCATGTACGCGTCCGAGGGTATTCTTACCTCCACAGGTGGAATGACCAGTCATGCGGCAGTTGTCGGTCGTGGCATGGGGCTTCCCTGTGTTGTCGGTTGCAAGGACGCGAAAATTTCCGGAAAAACAGTCACGATTGGTGGAAAGAAGTTCAAGGAAGGTCAGTTTCTGACTCTCGACGGAACCACCGGGGACGTGTTCGAAGGGCAGCTGAATCTTGTTCAGCCCAAGGTAAAAGGCGAACTGAACACCTTCCTCTCGTGGTGCGACGAAATTCGTCTCGCCGGTAAGCGTGCGAACATCAACCAGAAAGGCATCATGGTTCGTGCCAACGCAGACAAGCCTTCGGACGCGAAACGTGCCCGCGACTTCGGCGCGGAAGGTATTGGTCTGTGCCGCACCGAGCACATGTTCTTCGAGGAACGGCTGCCGTTCTTCCAGGAAATGATCGTTGCCGAGGACGAGACAGTACGTCGGAAAGCGCTCAAAAAGCTGTTACCGTATCAGAAGCGGGACTTCAAGGGACTTTTCAAGGCAATGTCGGGGTACCCGGTGACGATTCGCCTGCTCGACCCGCCGCTGCACGAGTTTGTTCCTCATTCATCAAAGGACATCAAGCGCCTGGCAGAACAGACCGGTATATCCCCGAAAGTTCTGACGCAGAAAATCGAGTCACTGAAGGAACTCAACCCCATGCTCGGTCACCGCGGTTGCCGGCTTGCGATTACCTATCCCGAGATTTACGAAATGCAGGTCGAGGCGATAATTACCGCGGCGTGTGAAGCGCAAAAAGCGGGCGTCAAGGTGTTCCCGGAAATCATGATCCCGCTCGTCGGGAGCGTCGGAGAGCTGAAACCGCTGCGTGAAATGGTCGAACGCGTTGCATCGGACGTAATCGCGAAGAAGAAGGTCAAGCTGAAGTACACGATCGGAACAATGATAGAGGTGCCACGCGCTGCGCTCATTGCCGACAGGATCGCCGAACACGCTGATTTCTTCAGTTTCGGGACAAACGACCTGACGCAGATGGGAATGGGCTTCTCTCGGGACGATGTAGGAAGCTTTATTCCACAGTACGTCGAGGAAGGGATCTACGAAAACGATCCGTTCCAGGTGCTCGATCAGGAAGGCATTGGCCAGCTGGTAGAAATCGGCACCGCCAAGGGTCGGGAGACAAAGGCCGATCTGAAGATTGGTATTTGTGGTGAACACGGTGGTGAGCCGGCTTCGGTGGAGTTCTGCTACCGAACGGGCATGAACTACGTGTCCTGCTCACCGTTCAGGGTGCCGATTGCGCGTCTCGCGGCTGCTCACTCTGTTCTCAAGAACTCATAGCCTCGCGCTATGACGGAACGGGCTGCCTGGGAACAGGCAGCCCTTTTTTTTCCCTCTGGATGAAAACCCGTACGACTAATCAGATCCGGAATCGAACACGACGTCGCCAATGTCATGATCCGCGACGTTTCGTCGCGCACGAACCGTCGAAATGTCCTGTTGTTCCCGCTCGACATCGCCGAAGCGATAGACATATGCGGCCGGGTTTGCACCGCTTGCCGGACGCTTCTCTTCCACATCGGCACCTCTCTCCGCAGCGTACTCGCGAACAATCTCGTGCAGGAGCGACCGGGCTTCTTCGGCGCTGACACCGGGAGTGCCGCTGATCTGTATCATTTCCGGGTCAACCTCGCCGGGATGCGCAAGAACGGCGTTAATAACTCGTTTCCTGACATTTTCCCGCGCACGTTCCCGGTTTGCACGACGTTCCCGAGCCCGTCTGACAGCCGGAATAAGAAAGAAGAATCCCGAAAAGACCAACGGAATAACGCCCATGACCCAGAATACAACGCCGACCGGATTGGTCGTTATCTGTGCAAACAGGCTAGCAACGAGTATGAAAAACGCACCAATCCCTTCTTCGGAAATCGCGGGGAAGGCGAGTGCAAACGCAGTGAAATATGTACCGAACAGAAGATTGAAGCCGTTGAAGAAACCTATCCACCTGTTCAGGCCGGGCTTGTTCGTGTTGAACGGAATAAGTGGTTTCAGCTCCCGGTGGAACTCGGTTCCACGACTCGGCGGCTGATCAAGTCGATCAGAGCTGCGAAGTACCTGATCAAAGCGGTACATGAGTGTTCCCTCGTCGGTAACGTCGGGTTCACCGTCAAACTCGAGCGAGAGTCTGTTCAGCAGTCGTTGACTGTCGTTGTACGAACGCCCGGTTAACTGCATCAGATCTTCGACCGTTGACACACCCTTCGATGCCCGCAGATAGGCAATAAACGCGCGCCGCTCACGCTCGTCCCATTCGCCAGCAGGGTCTCCGTCCCCAAAAATGAAGGCAAACACCGACTGATGCAGCGGTCGTTCTTTCGGTTTGTTTCCGCGTCGATCCGGTCTGCCGCCGCTGTACAGCCACAGGTACATGGACATCTGCATTAATCGGGTCGTGAGGTAGAAACTGCCGAAACCTCCCATGCGTCCACGACCGCCGCCGCCGTTACCTCCGCCTTTTGCCTGAGCAGCCATTGAGGCGACAACAGCGAGCACGATGAGCAGGACGAACACCACGAAGTATCCGACCAGCATAACCATGGTCCAGACCTTGAACGCTGTCTTGAGTATACGCCCCGCGACTGAAGCAACCTTTTTGAGCACGCGCCTGGCTTTCGGGATTGCTCCACGAACCTGGTTTCGCATGCCGTCGGGAAAATGATAGAGAATCTCGCCCGACTCGGTTACTTTCAGGTGTCCCTGATAGTCGTTGACGATGCGTTTCAGCTGTTCTTCTACCTGAAATGAAGGGAGTCCTGTCTCGGCGACCAGGTCTGCGACGGTTGCTTCGCGCCGCCGTTTTTTCAGGGTCTTTACCAGTCGCTGTTCAACGGCGCTGGCATTGTACTGATACACTGGGGTGTTCATCTCGTAAATGTACTCGTCCTGCATACATCCGATCAACTCGGCGAGGTGTTTACGCGATGGTTATCTGCCCCTCGAGTACAATGGAACGCGAGGACTGGCCGATCTCGATGGTGTGCGTGCCGGTGTCCAGGCGCCATGCCTGAAGGTCAGGATCGAAAAACGAGAAGTCCCGCTGGGTCAGCACGAGCGACACCTGTATCGTCTCACCAGGATCCAGAGATACCCGATCGAAACCTTTCAGTTCCCGCTCTGGCCGTATTGCAGCCGTCTCGATCGTTGGACGCACATAGAGCTGGGCAACTTCCGAACCGGGACGCTGTCCGGCGTTCGTAATGGAGAAGCGGACAATACACTCGTTGTGGTCCCAATCGGACACGGAAAAACCCGCGTAGGTGAACCGGGTGTACGACAGGCCGTGACCAAAGCAGAATCGTGGTGCGATATTCTGCCGGTCGAACCATCGATACCCGGTGTAGATATCGTCGGTGTAGTCTACGTCGAATATCTCCGTATCCTCCGGACCGTGCGCGTCTGTTTCGTCCGGTTCATGCCCGTCCGGGATGTACCCATAGCCGGATGAATCCGCGAACGTCCGCTCAATCGAAAAGGGGAGTTTTCCCGACGGATTCACCGAGCCGAAGATGATGTCAGCGACCGCCTGCGCGCCTTCCTGGCCGGGATAGAAGGCGTGAAGGATGGCTCTCACGGAGTCCTGCCACGGCATGCCAATACCACCACCGCACACAATGACGACGACGACGTCGATGCCTGCGTCGGTAAGGCGCCTGATAATCGCATTCTGTTCATCTGGAAGCTCGAAGGGGCGATCGTAGCTTTCGCCTTCCCGGTCGGGTCCGGTCACGACAACTGCGGTCTGAACGCGTTTGAGATCTTCGTCGTCATGCAGGGAAGCCCTGTACACGACGGGGCGCCCGACGGCTTCGGCATTTAGCGCTTCCAGAAAACTTCTCTGGTTATAGCCCTCGACGCAGCCTGCACCACCGGCAAGCAGTGGAGTGCGAACGGCCCAGTTCCCGGTAACCAGAAGCGGTGATGCGTCGCCGTGAGCGAGTGGCAGCATGGAATCGGTATTCTGTAGCAGTACCGTACCCTCGCAGGCCGTGCGGTAGGCGACGTCTTCGTGCAGCGGCATGCGCTCAAGAAGCGACGGGACTGCCTGGGGCGCTTCGTCGAGAAAGCCCATTTGTATGCAGGCGGTAAGGACTCGGGTGGCCATCGCACGAATTCGAGGGTCCGTTTTCAGTCGTGCCTGCTGTGCGCGCAGGATGTCCCCGCGGGGCATTTCGAGGTCCTGGCCCGATTCGACGATACTGTCGGCGTCGAAGACAGACCCCCAGTCGGTCATGACCAGTCCCTGGAACCCGAGATACTCGCGAAGCAGCTCCTGTATGACCGTAGAGCTCTCCCCACAGTACTCGCCGTTCAGCTGGTTGTATGCGGTCATAACCGCTCCGACTCCCGCCTCGATAGCCGACGCAAACGCGGGCAGGTACAGCTCTTCAAGCGCACGTCGCGAGACCCGGCAGTTGCTGCGTCGACGTCGCCACTCGTGGTTGTTCGCGACGAAGTGCTTCACGGTCCCCATGGTCCCGGTCTGCTGAAGGGCTGTTACATACACGGCAACGAGTTCTGAAGCCAGAAACGGGTCTTCACCGAGGTATTCAAAGTTTCTCCCGCTCTGCGAAATCCGGTACAGATTCACTCCTGGTCCGAGCAGAACGTGAACGCCTCCGGCGCGACATTCTTCGCCTATGCTCCGGGCATACTCCGCTGCCAGCGCACGGTCCCACGATGCGGCAAGACAGACCGTGGACGGGAACGCCACGCTGCGCTCAAGCTTTCCCGCAGGCAGAAACTCTCGCAGATGTACTCCCTGGCTTGCATCGAACATGAGCACCTCAGGGAGCCCGATGCGTGGATTTGCCCGAACCGAAAAACCGATGCCCGTAACCAGATCAAAGCACTCGTCTGCTGAAAGATCCCGGGTCAGTTCCAGCGCCCGTTCCCGGGCCGAGGCGTAGGGAATGCTGCTGGTATAGGGCGTAAGCCCGGCTCGTGCGAGGGTATCACGAAGTCGTCGAGATGCGGTGTTCACGTCACAGATCCTTCTGCAGTTGCTCCGACTATACGGAGACTGCGTGTCGCTTGATTTTTTTGGTTGTGGTCATTTCCATTGGCTCGTCAAGTACGTGCACGCGTTCAATGCGTTTATACGGTAACAGTGACTTGTTCACCTCGGAAACTATCCGTTCCACGTGCGACTGTATCGCATCTTTGTCCATGAGGATACCGTTTTTCTCCCCGACGCTTTGAATTGCGTCAGGATTCGGATACACGACCGCTTCTATGCCTTCTATCTTCTGTGCGGCATCCTTCTGAAACCCTCGAACCATGATCTGTTCGACTTCGTCGTAGAGCTGAAACCTGTCCTCGATTTCCTCGGGAAATACGTTCTTGCCTCCCTCGGTCACGATCAGCGACTTCTTCCGTCCCGTGAGGTACAGGTACTGTTCGTCGTCGAGATACCCGACGTCGCCAGTCACGAGCCAGCCATCGTCGGTGAAGGTTTCCTTCGTTGCCTCATCATTCTGGAAATACCCCTGCATGACCATGGGGCCTCGTACGACAATGTCTCCATTTCCACGCTCGTCCGGATCGCGGATTTCCATCTCGACACCGTGAATAACCTGCCCAACCGAGGCTTCTTTGTATCGTTCGATGGGATTGAGCGTGAGGATCGGGCTTGTCTCCGTGAGCCCGTAGCCCTGTACGAAATCTATACCGAGCTGATTGAACATTTTGAAGGTCGAACTCGGCAAGGGGCCTCCGCCACAAATACAGATACGGTTGGTGTCGAGAGCCAGTTTCGCCAGAAGTCCCTTGAACAGTCGTGATCCCGGGTTTACACCGAACAGGCGCTTAACCAGTCCACTTATGCTCATGAGTGTGCGTATGAGCGCGTACACAAGGATGCCCTTTTCACGGATCCCGCGCATCAGTCCCTTGATCATCTTGTTAAACAGCATGGGGATGGCCAGAAACATGGTGACCTGCCCCTTTTTCAGGTCCTTCATGATCTGTGCGACGGCAAGGCGTTTTCCGAATACGACCTCGGCTCCGACCGAAAATGACTCGATGAACACGGCGAGCATGCAATATGCGTGGTGTATCGGCAGAAGCGCGTAGAAAACATCGGTGTGGTAGATATTCATGTGGCCCTGTGCGAGAAAGCAGTCTGATACCAGGTTTCTGTGCGTGAGCATGACACCCTTGGGTGTCCCGGTCGTGCCGGAGGTAAAGAGTATCGCCGCCAGGTCGTTTTCCTGTACGCCGGTTTCGGGCAATTCGGCCGCGGCACTCAGGTTCAGGGCGTACTGGCCAATCTCCGGCTGGAGAGAGACCGTCTGTTTCAGGTTCAGCGACTTCTGCGAGGGCAGGCTGTCGTGTTTTTCCTTGTCGACAAACAGAAACCGGGCTTCAGCAAACGACATGAGATGGGCAAGTTCATCGTCAGGAAGCTGGTAGTCGAGCGGGACGACCGTACCACCGGCAAACAGGATAGCCAGGTAGCTCATTGCCCATTCCGGAGAGTTCTTGCCGGTCAGCGCGACCCGGTCTCCCTTTTTCAACCCTTTGCCGAGCAGCCATGACGAAATCGCCCTGATGTGCGCAGCCGCCTGCCGGTAACTGAAGACCTGTTCAACCGGATCAAAGCAGGTAAATGCGCGTCTGTCCGGGTAGCGTTCGCACGTAATGGTGAACAGTTCCGTCAGGGTGGGCCATTCACCTTCAAAATGGGTGTGGCGGTATGTTTCAAGAAATTTCCATGGTTGGGTGTCTCTGTGTGCCATAGTGTTCGTCCTTTCCGGCGGGTGTGCCGGTAGTTTCTGTCTCGACGGCTTCAAGACTAACGCGCTGGCGTGAACGACTTCAATCGGTCGGTGGACCGGCCGAAGAACATTTTCGCGTAGCA
>SKKC01000072.1 GCA_007121695.1 Spirochaetales bacterium
ACACACGAACGCCTCGGCTAAACCGGGGCGTTCGGCTACTCGGCTTCGGGCGTTACGTGTTTTACGCGAAGTGTCTCGTAATCCACCGGCCCGTTTTCCACGAGGTGGCATGCCACCCGCTGGCCCTTATCGAGCTCGTGAAGGACGGGGAGCTCGCTCCGGCAGCGGTCCATGACAAAGGGACACCTCGTGTGAAACGGACACCCACTCGGCGGGTTTATGGGTGACGGGACATCGCCAACAAGCGGTATGCGGGTCCGTTTGATCTTCGGGTCCGGAATGGGAATGGCAGACAGAAGCGCCTTGGTATAGGGGTGCTGCGGCCTGTCGAAGAGTGTGCGCTTGTCGGCGACTTCGGCGACCTTGCCAAGATACATGACAATGACACGATCCGAAATATGCCTGACCACGCCCAGATCGTGGGCAATGAATATGTAGGTCAGCCCGAGTTCGCGCTGCAGTTTCTTGAGCAGGTTAATTACCTGCGCCTGCACTGAAACATCGAGCGAACTGACCGCCTCGTCGCAAATGAGCAGCTTGGGATTGACCGAAAGTGCCCGTGCAATCGCGATTCGCTGCCGCTGTCCACCGCTGAACTCGTGGGGGTATCGGTCAATGTGCTCGGCTTTCAACCCGACCATTTCGAGGAGTTCCTGTATTCGGGCCCGGCGATCGCCCTTCGGCAGTACGTTCTGTATGGCCATTGCTTCGTTCAGCAGCTGGTAAATCGTCTGCCTCGGGTTGAACGAAGAATACGGATCCTGAAAAATGATCTGCATGTCCTTGCGGCGGCGCCGAAGATCCGCCTTCGAGAGCTCGGCAATGTTCTGACCTTCGAACAGAATTCGCCCTGCAGTGGGTTCCACGAGGCGCAGAATTGACCGCCCGGTCGTAGACTTTCCACAGCCGGACTCACCGACGATGCTCAGGGTCTCGCCCGCAAACACATCGAACGAAATATCGTCCACGGCTTTGACATGGTTTTGTACGCGTCCGAGCACGCCTCCGCGAATCGGGAAGTGCTGCTTCAGATTACGTACCTGCAGAATCGGTGTTGCTTCAGCCATTGCCGACCGCCTCCTGTGACTGTGTCGCCCAGCGATCGGTGTGCATCCAGCAGCGCACCGCATTTTCGCCGTCTACCGCTTCAAGCACAGGAGCCTCTGCACTGCACAGCGCAGTCGCATGCGGGCAGCGCGGCGCAAAACGGCAGCCCCTGGGCACGGACAACGGGTTTGGAACGGTTCCAGGTATGACATTCAGTTCTTCCTGCTCGCCGACAAGCAGCGGCAGCGAGTTCAGAAGGCCTCGCGTGTACGGATGTTTCGGATCCGCAAAGAGCGTTTCAACATCGGCATACTCGACGATCTTTCCGGCGTACATGACCGCGACCTTGTCGCAGGTCTCCGCGACCACGCCCAGGTCGTGCGTAATCAGAATTATGGTCAGTCCGAAGTCGGCCTGAAGGCCTTTCATGAGGTCGAGAATCTGAGCCTGTATGGTTACGTCGAGCGCGGTAGTGGGCTCGTCGGCTATCAGAAGCGACGGGTTACACGCGAGTGCGATCGCAATCATAACGCGCTGCCGCATTCCCCCTGACAACTCGAACGGATACTGTTTCACGCGGCGCTCCGGCGAGGGAATACCCACCAGCTTCACCATCTCCACGGCCTTTTCCATGGCCTGCTGTCGATCGAGGCCTTCATGAATACGAAGCGCCTCGGCGATCTGTTCCCCGATCGTGAAAACAGGGTTCAGAGAGGTCATGGGCTCCTGAAAGATCATCGAGATTTCCTTGCCGCGAAGCTTCCGCATGTACTGTTCGCTTTTTTCAAGGAGATTCTCGCCCCGGAAGAAGATCTCACCACCTGTGATCTTGCCCGGGCTGCTCAGGAGCCGCATGACCGACAGAGACGTTATACTTTTCCCGCACCCGGACTCGCCCACGATCCCGAGCGTCTCTCCCGGCTGCACCGAGAAACTGACACCATCGACAGCCTTTACTTCACCGTCTGCGGTAAAGAACGACGTCTTGAGATCACGTACATCCAGAAGCGGTTCGCGTGTATTCGCCATGAGCAACTCTCAGTTCAGTTCGATTCGCTTGTTCAGGAAGCGGTATGTAATATCAACAATCAGGTTTACGGCCATGAATGATACGGAAGCTACCAGAACCGCACCCTGCACTATGGGAAAGTCCCGTGCGTTTATCGCAGATACCATGAGGCGCCCGAGTCCGTTTATCGCGAAGACCGTCTCGGTTAATACCGACCCGCCCAGGAAAAAGCCGAACTGCAGACCGACGACCGTTACGACAGGGATCAGTGCGTTGCGCAGCGCGTGCTTGGCGATAACCACCGATTCCTTCACGCCTTTTGCCCGTGCGGTGCGAATGTAGTCCTGGTTAATGACCTCGAGCATGCTCGACCGGGTCATGCGTGCGATAACCGCTGCGCCCGCGGTCCCAAGGGTAATGACAGGAAGTACCGCCTGCGGCAGACTACCCCAGCCTGCTGCCGGCAACCAGAAGAACTGCACGCTGAACCAGAATATGAGCATTATGCCGAGCCAGAAGCTCGGCATGGATAAGCCGAACAGCGCGATCAGCATAATCATGGTATCGAAGAGCGAGTGTCGCCAGACCGCCGAAATGATCCCGGCGATTACCCCGATAAAGACCGCAAGCGCGATACTCATTATGGCGAGCTGCAGGGTAATCCAGTAGCGGGACGCGAAGATCTCGTCGGTAACCGCGCGGTTATTTCTGACGGACTCGCCAAGGTCTCCCCGGATCGCGTTTCCCAGATAGCGGACGTACTGCACAGGCAGCGGATCGTTCAGGCCCAGGCGCTCACGCATGCGTTCGAGCGCCGCGGGGGACGCCTGTTCGCCAGCCATGATCATGGCCGGGTCGCCGGGGACAATGTGAAGCATGGAAAACACCAGGAACACCACCCCGAGCAGCACGGGGATCATCTGCAGCAGCCGTCGAATTACGTATACGCCTAATGACATGGTAGTTCTCCTGACCCTACTTCAGCCGCGGATCAAGCGCGTCCCGCAGGCCGTCTCCGAGCAGATTGAACGAAAGCACGGCGAGCATTATTGCGAGTCCCGGAAACAGGGAAACATGAACCGCGTTCCAGATAAAGTCACGCCCGGCAGACAGCATAAGTCCCCATTCAGGAATCGGCGGTTGTGCCCCGAGTCCAAGAAACGACAAGCCGCTGGCGATCAGAATAGCGGTCGCAATGTAGAGCGTCGCCTGCACTATGATCGGCGAAAGCACATTGGGAAGTACGTGCTGTACGATAATTTTGCTGTCACGAGCACCGAGTGCCCGTATTGCCTCGATGTACTCGAGATCGCGCACAACAAGAGTCGAACCCCTGACGATACGCGCAAAGGTCGGGATAGAAAAGATTGATATGGCAATAATGACGTTCCGGAGTGAGGGCCCGAGCGCGCTGACGATAGCGAGCGCAAGAAGAATGCCGGGGAAAGCCAGCAGAATGTCCATGAGGCGCATAATGATCGTATCGATCCACTTGCCGTAGTACCCGGCGAGGATACCAAGCGAAACACCTACCACAGCGCCAACAAACACGGACTGAAACGCCACCGAGAGGGTAACGCGTGTTCCATGTATGACGCGGCTGTAGATATCGCGCCCGAGATTATCGGTGCCAAACCAGTGTTCACTGGACGGTGGCTGAAAGCGATTCGCGGGATTCTGAAAACGGGTCGGATGGTGCGTGGCAAAGAGGTCCGGAAAGAGTGCTATGACAAGCAGCAGGATGATGAACACTCCGCCTACTACAGCGGCCCGGTTCTGCAAAAGCTTGCGAAACAGAACGCGCCAGCGACCGGCTGGCAATACAGGGTTTTCTGGCACAATGCCGTCGTCTGCAACTACCTGACTCACGAGCTACCCCACACAGATGAAATTGCACCGCCACGTCCGCGAAAAATCGCGACCGTGGCGATGCGTCAGCATACACTGATTAGCGGTTTACCACCACGTTTCGAATAAGCATGGTGTTGTCCGGGTGGTGATCGTAGTTTTCGACACCAGCACCGACCGCGACCATCCACTTCGGGTGATAGAGGTTCAGCATGGGAGCTTCCTGTACCAGGATCTCCTGTACTTCATGATAGAGCGCAAGACGGCGATCGGGATCGGTCTCACGGCGACCGAGGTCCAGAAGTTCGTCTACCCGGTCGTTCGCGAAGAACGCACGGTTACCCGCAGCACCAATGTTGGAGCTGTGCAGCAGCGCGTACATGCCGTAGTCAGCATCGCCGGTAACGGTGACCCAGCCGAGAATAAACATGTCGTGAAGACCTTCGGCGGTCTGAGAGAGGTATGCACCCCACTCGAGAACTTCGATGCTCACGTCAATTCCAACCTCGGCGAGGTTGTTCTGCACGATCTCGGCAATGGCAACGCGGGTCGGGTTATCGTTCGTCCACAGGGTGGTGGAAAACCCGTCTGCGAGACCGGCTTCGGCGAGCAGTGCGCGTGCCGCGGCAGGATCGTAGCTCAGGCCCTCAAGCGTCGGATGGAAACCGACGACGGCTTCGCTGATCGGACCGATTGCCCGTACACCTGCGCCTTCGACTATACCGTCGATCATGGTCTGCACGTTAATCGCCTGCGATACTGCGCGACGAACACGAGGATCATTGAATGGCTCCTGTTCGGTATTGAACCCGATGTAGTTCAGGCTCAGCGTATCGAAGAGGCGCAGGTTCATTCCCTGTGATGCCTCGACGCGGCCCATGCTGGCTGGCTGCAGGATTTCTGCGATGTGCGCGTCACCACGCTCGACCAGGGCCAGACGGGTGCTTTCTTCAGGGATCACCCGATAGGTCACGGTTGCCGAGGTAGGAGCGTCGCCCCAGTAGTTCGGATTCCGTTCGATTACAACCTCGTTCCCCGGATCCCAGGTGCGAAGCATAAACGGACCGGTGCCGATCGGTTCAACTTCGTCGAAACCCGCTGCCTCAAGAGCTGCAGGGCTGATAATACCAGCTGCATCGTGGGCGAGGTGAGCAAGGAGCGGCGTGAACGGGAATTCCGTCGAAACCCGCACGGTAAAGTCGTCAACAACTTCAACATCCGAAATCATCTGGAACAGGAACAGACGCTGCGAACCGAAGTCACGATCGGTGACACGGTTCAGACTCGCGGCAACGGCGTCGGCGGTGAACGGAGTGCCGTCGTGGAAGGTCACACCCTGTCGGAGGGTGAACTCCCAGGTCGCATCGCCAACCGGCTCCCACGAGGTTGCGAGGCCCGGCAGCAGGTTCATGTCCGAATCGAACACCACGAGGGTGTCGAATATCTGCGAGCGGACGTTGCTCGAGGGTGAGTCATTCGATCCGTGGGGATCAAGGCTGACGATATCGGAGTTGATCAGAATAATGAGATCCTGTTCTCCGGTCGCAGGAGCCTCCTGACGGCCCGCTGAAAACGCTGTCATGCTTGCGAAAAGCATAATAGCTACAAGAGCCAGCGTCGCCAGCCGACCCGTGAATAGCTTGGAAGTATGCATACTTCTTCCTCCTGAAAATAATTTGAGTCAATATACAAGCGACACTGAAAAAAGTGCAAGGCGCCTGACATTACAAAGCTGTAAACTGCGACAATTATGTTTTGCCGGAAACTCTTTCCTACATTTTCGTGGTATTGACCGAGTCCCCCAGCCCCTGCATGCGCACCAGTTTCGCGTACAGCCCGTCGGGAATCTGAACGAGCTCGTCGTGCGTCCCGGTCTCGAAAAGCTTCCCGCGGTCGAGCACACAGATACGGTCGGCCTTCCGCACCGTAGCGAGCCGGTGCGCTATGACCAGGGTGGTGCGATGCTGCATGAGCCGGTCGAGCGCATCCTGCACGAGCTGTTCGCTCTCCGCGTCGAGCGAACTCGTCGCTTCATCGAGGATCAGCACTTCCGGGTCGCGCAGCATGGCACGGGCGATCGCCACACGCTGCCGCTGACCACCGGACAGCTGCACCCCGCGCTCACCGACTATGGTACCGAGCCCCTCCGGGAAGCGATCGGCAAACTCTATGACGTGGGCCGCTTCGGCCGCTGCGCGCACCTCGTCGGTCGGTGCGTCCGGCCGTCCGTAGCGGATATTGTCTTCGATAGAGCCTCCGAACAGCAGCACATCCTGCGGTACCACCGCGAAACGCGAACGGTACGCGCGCAGATCAAAACGCGTAATGTCGACGCCATCCCGCAGGACAGCCCCCTCGTTCAGCTCGTAAAACCGCAGCAGAAGACGGACTATCGTCGACTTACCCGAGCCGCTCGGTCCCACGAGCGCGACCCTCGAGTTTCTCGGAATCGCGAGGTCAAGGTTCTGAAGCACGACCAGATCGGGTCGCGACGGGTAGGCAAAGGTTACTCCCTGCAGGGCGATCGCATCCGAAAGCGGACGTAACGCCTCAGGCGCCACTGCCCCTGCGGACACTTTCCCGGAGGCCGTCACGGCGAGACCCGGTTCCGGATCCATCTGCATAAGCTCAATGACCCGTTCGCTCGAGCCGAGCACGCGCTGTATACGGGTAATACTGTTGCCAAGACCCGCAACCGATCCGCCAATGAAGCCCGTGTAGATCACGAAACTAATGAGGTCACCAACGGCGAGTGAGCCGGCGTCAACGAGCGTCGCACCGAACCAGATCACCAGAATCAGCGACCCCATGACGAGCAGCCCAATGGAGCTGCCGATGAGCGCCCGCAGGGTAACCGTCTCCATGGCTTTCCCGAGCACACGGTGCAGCGCTTCGGTGTAGCGATCGAGTTCGACGGGTTCGCTCGCGAAACTCTTGACCGTCGCGACACCGGCAATTGTTTCTTCTGCGATGGTGCTGCTCTCGGCGAGCAGATCCTGCGTCTCTCGAGCCCGATCGCGAATGATACGCCCGAGCCTGCGTGCGCCAAGCGCCACCGGCGGTACAACCAGCACCATAAACAGCGCGAGCTGTGGCGCAAGAAAGGCGGCGATCGAAATACCAAACACGACCACGAGCACCTGACGCACCAGCCCCGCGAGCACGTCGGAAATTGCGGTTTCCAGCTGGGTCACATCGTTCGAGATCCGGCTCAGCAGTTCACCGGTACGGTGAGCATCGTAGTACCCCATGGGAAGCTCGAGCAGATGCCCGTACAGGCGTTCGCGAATATCGCGGGCAAGGCGGTTGGAAACCGCCCCGAAGAGCCATATCTGGCCGAAGTTCAGTACGGCCCGGACCGTCAGGACCGCGAGAAGCAGCGCGCTCAGGCTACCGACCCCGCGAATGATCCAGGGCTCCCCACCCGACAGCTCGTTTATGATCTGACCCGTCAGCCAGGGGAAGGCGAGGAAGACGGCATTCGACGCAAAAAGGAGCACAAGGCCTGTGACAAACAGACGAAGGTGAGGCCTCAGAAAGCCGATCAGAAATCGAAACGATATGCGTATTCGTTCTGTAATTCGATCGTCGCTATGCGGGGTATCTGCTGCCATGGTCTGCAGAAGATACTATCTGCCGTGCCTCGTGGACAGCGGCTGCACATCCGGATACGTCGTAAGCACAAGCAACTGCGTTGTGTCGCTCAGCACCAGACGCGCATTGTGGGCAGGATTCAGGTGTACCGCGCCTCCATTGCCGTTGGCAGGCGCTGTCGAGCGATATCCAAGCAGAATATCACCACAGGAGCTGACATGAGCCCCGGCCTCGTGAAAGGTCAGGTCG
>SKKC01000058.1 GCA_007121695.1 Spirochaetales bacterium
AGCGCAGGCATAAGATAGTGTTTCATGGTCAGTCCCTCAGTTCCTTTCCTGTAAGCTGAATAAACACGCCGTCGAGCGTAGCCGGTCGTACTTCCCGGGTCTTGCTGAATCCGGTGTCCAGGAGTTTCTGCACCAGAGCATCCGGCGAGTCGAGGGCGATAATCGACCCGTTGTCCATAATGGCGAGACGGTCACACAGGAGCTCTGCCTCGTCCATGTAGTGGGTCGTCAGGAGAATTGTAATACCATCTTCTCTGAGTTCCCGGATCAGGTCCCAGGTGTTCCGCCGCGCCTGCGGGTCGAGCCCGGTGGTCGGTTCGTCGAGGAAGAGCAGTTTTGGCGAATGGGCGATAGCCATGGCTATGCTGAAGCGTTGCAGCTGCCCACCGGAAAGCTGCTCGGGGTACGAGCGTGCCTTGTCGGTCAGCTGTACTCGATCAAGCAGCTCTCGCGGAGTGACGCCACGCACGTGATAGACGCTCAGCGCGAAGGAGAGGAGCTCTTCGAGTCGGACCTTGTCGAAGAACGCGGCAGACTGAATCTGTACCCCGATTGCACGCTTTACCGCCTCCGGTTCGCGCGCAACATCGTGCCCGGCGACCGTCGCGCTGCCACCGTCTATTGTTCTGAGCGCTTCGAGCATTTCAAGCGTTGTGGTTTTTCCCGCACCGTTCGGACCGAGGATGCCGAATATCTCCCCGGTCTTTACCTCGAACGAGACCCCACGCACCGCGTGCAGGCTCCCGTAGTGCTTTGACAGATCCCGTGCTTCTATCATGTGTGTGTCCATATCGTGTTCCTCGTGTGTTACTGTACCTTCAGCGGCGCATTGCGCAGCATGAGATACAAAACCGTCTTGAGTGCTCCGATCAGAAGCAGGGTGATGATGAAAGATGCTGCAACCGACAGGCCATCGATTGGCGGAATACGGATGCCGGTCACGTTTATCTCTACGCCTTCACCCCAGAGCGAGGTAAGGCCGCTGAGAACGAACACCCCGACGAGAATGGAAAGCATTCCGCCAGGAAACCTGAATCTCGAAAACGCGAAGCCTATGATCCACCCCATGAGGAAGAACGATGTAATCAGCAGGATGTCGACACCCACGCCGATTGCCAGTCCCGATGCACCGCCGCCGTAGGGCATACCGGACATGTGCAGCTCAATGGGCAGAAGCGGTTCGAGCAGCGCAGTCAGTCCATACAGAACAAAGCCGACTATCTGCAGTGAGATAGCTATGCAGAGTCCGGCGAACATGCCTCCGGCCAGGAAGCTGCGCCTCGTAACGCCCTGGCGAACAAAATACGAGATCGCATATACACCAGTAACGATCCCCACGACGAGCATGAAAATCTGGCCCGGGCCACGAAAGAGTGTCAGCGGCGTGGCTTCGAGCGTCTGCATTTCTTCGACGAAGATCCACAGGACGGTTCGGATCAGAACGCTGATCCCCACGACTACGAGGGCCCAGAACATATAGAGTTTGTACATATCTGCGGCTGTTCGCAGCGAGTGGTCAATTCTGATGGTTCGCATGTGTCTCTCCTTGTGAGTCCGACGCGGCAGTCAGGTGAATAAACAGATCCTGAAACGGAACTGCATTGAGTTCGAGCCCGGACGCCGCAGCTTCACGGCGTTCTTCGTCCGAAAGGGCACCGTACACGACATACGCTGCGGTGTTCGCAAGCGTCTGTTTGCCGATTACCTCGCGGTTACGGGCAAACGCTTCGACGGCGTCTATCGGCCCGGTCACCGTCACGCCCCGCTCTGCGACAAGGTCGTAGGGCTCGTCCACGATCAGCGCTCCCCGGTCGAGTATGAGTACGTGGTCGAACAGGTACGCCATTTCCGACACGAGGTGCGTGGAAAGTATGAACGTACGCTGCGTGGTTTCCCGCCGCTCAAGCAGCGATTCGTAAAACAGCTTCCGCGACTGCGGGTCCATGCCGTGGTGTACTTCGTCGAACATGGTAAGTTCTGCTCCGGAGGCAAGGCCCTCTATCGCGTTTACCGCCGACTGCATGCCGAGCGATAGCTCCGAAAGCGACTTCTTCGGGTCCAGGCCAAAGCGTTCGGCGAGCTTCCACGCGTAGTCCAGGTCAAAGCCGTCCCGGTAGCGGGCACAGTGCTCAAGCGTTTCGCGTACCGTGTCAGACTCGTCGCTTACGTCGCGCGCAAACACGAAGTGCACGCGGCTCATGCGCTCTGCGTCCTCGAAGGGGTCTCCGCCGTTCACGGCGACGTGTCCGTTGTCGGGACGACGGTACGAAGCGAGCAGCGAAAGCATGGTGGTTTTGCCCGCGCCGTTTCGGCCAATGAGACCGTAAATGAGCCCGGCTTCGATGCTCGTGGTCACCGCCTTCAGGGCGGTGGTGCTCTTGAACGCGACCGAAACGTCTGACAGCGACGCGACGGGTGGGGCGTTACCGGGGCTGTTGTGTGTGTTCATCATCATTCTGAACCTCCTTTGAAACCCGGGATACGAGTTGTATGAGATCGGCATCCGGAATACCGAGCCTGCGCGATTCGCGGATCATTGGCGCCACAAACGTGGATACAAAGGCCTCGCGCCGCGAGGCGTGTATGCGCTCGCGCGCGTCGCCGCAGACGAACATGCCGACGCCGCGCTTCTTGTACAGAATCCCTTCGTCTACCAGCATGTTTACCCCTTTCAGAATCGTGAGGTGGTTTACCTGGTAGAACGAGACCATCTGGGTGGACGACGGTACCTGCTCGTCCGGCCCGAGACTGCCTGAAAGAATCATGTCTTCGATGCGGTGCTTGATCTGCAGGAACAGCGGATCATTACTCATGTACTCACATCCCCTTGGTTATATGGTTATATACAAAGGTATATAACCATATAGGTCGAGGTGTCAAGGGTTTTATGGCCCTTAGTATTCGCAACCAACGGGCCGAAACCCTGGCCAGAGAACTCGCAGAACGCAGACACGTTTCCATGACACAGGCGATTGCTGTGCCTACGCGCTCGCGGTATTCATGAACGATGTTCTGCTGTATAAAGGAGATAATTTCGCTCGTACAGATGACCACGACATCTTTGTTTGACCGTTATTTGACTGTCTGCGACAGCCTATAGCTGTCCCCTCTGCACCTGGACTGCATAGCAGCCCGAATCAACTGTGGCCCGAAGCCTTCTATTTCTCAAACAGCCTTCTCACTTCGCCTCTCCCAACCAGATTTGAAAACAGGCGGTAGTTGTTCTTTGCGTGCTGGATCCGACCAGCAACAATTGCTGTGTGCACTTTATGCACGTCGGCGTACTGGATTACTTCTTCCGGCGTGACCACGTCTCGTCGATCGAGGTCAAAATCCTCTGGCAGTAGTGCCGCTTCCGCATACTCGTCAGCTTCTTTTTCCTGGCGATCGTCTGAATGTGCTCCGCGGAGCGACATGTCGTCTGCAATGTAGCTGCCTGGCTCGAGGTGGAGCTTAATATGGGCTATCTCGTGCAGCAGGGTAAACCAGAAATTATCGATTCGGTCGTATCGCAGTGTAAGGCCGATAATCGGCTGCCCGTCAGCTGTGATGTACGCGGCACCATCGAGATAGGTGTTCCTGTAATGCGGTACCACTTCCAGGATGATGCCATACTTGTGGAGCAACTCCTGAGCAAGTTTTGGTCCTTCATTCATGATGCCGAGAGACACCAGCGAATCAATGAACTTGTCGTCCAGGGCATCTCTGTCGTACTTCCTGCCCAAGTTCCTGCGCGACGCGACTGATAGCAGATGAAGCATCCACGCCTGCAACGCGTGAGGATTCTGGTTCGTGTTCAATCGCACCGACGTGGTTTTTCTGAACTTCACGTCAGATAATGAGAATCCTGCACCTATGCTTCGAAGCAACCCGCGTATCAGTTCCTCCGCGCGGTCCTGCAGTCGGCTGCCGGCAACGTTTCCGAACGCGCCACACTTCGCCATCTCGCCGATCGGCAGCTTTTCATAATCGATGGCGTGTCCATCATCAAACGAATCAATGGGTGCTTCCTGGAGCAGGACTTCGGCTGGAATGCCGAGGTGCCTGTGAACCGCTCGCATCATCTTCAGGCTGAGCGCTCTTTTGCCGGACAAAACCTCTGAGACCTTTGATCGGTTGCCGAGCAGCGGTATCATATCCTTCCGGGTAAGCCCCTCCTGTTCCATCCGAAACTTGATCGCTTCAACGGGATCAGGAAGGTCCATCGGATAATGCTCGTCCTCGTACTTCTCAATCAGGACAGCCAGGACGTCTCTCTGATCGGCCTCAGGCGTGCCTTCATCTGCATCAAAAACTTCGTCAATCTTCTTGAGAGCCTCTGCATAGTCTTCTTTGGTTTTTATGGGTCTTAACGTGGTATCCATCATATTTCCTCGACATTGATTTTGTCGTATTCCTTGTGTGTTCCGATAAACCGGATGTACACAATCCCGGTCGTGTAGTTGATCTTCACAACCAATCGATAGTTATTGCGCATGATGTTGAAAATCGCTCGATCCTTTCCCACAATCCTGCAACCCGGAAACCGTCTCTTGAGATCGTCCGGCGACTTCCAGTTCTCGTGCTTCGTTTCGGCATACCACGCATCGAGTCTGGATTTGGTATCGGGGTATCTCCTTACAAAGTCATGTAAAGTGCTCCGGGCGATTACTCTCATCTGAAAGTAATATGATCTGTTCCCTCGTAGATGTCAATAATATTTTCCCAAAAAGGGAACAATAAAAACTTCGCGTTAGGGAATTGTGCTACGGCCTGAACGGTCATGGCTGTTAATGTGCGATACCACATCTATGCTCCGTGCCCGCGTGTACGGTTTCCGGAGCGTGTAATGATCACGTGCTCGCCGCTTCGAAGCTGCGCGACCAGCTCCGTACACGGGATTCCACGCTGATCGCGCGACGTACGGCAGGGCTGCGTGGCTCCGTCGAGCGTCACCAGCGTATCTGAGCCAGCGAACTCGCACACAGTCGCACAGCCTTCCGGGACACGCAGCCGATATGTTACCTCGTTGCCCTCTCGCACGAAGCTCGCCGACACGGTTCCCTTCGGCACTGTCATGGTCAGTTCGGCGAATCTGAGATCGGCTGGAGGACGTGGTGCGAATCGAATCTGCGTCCAGCCCGGTGTCGCGGGGCGCAAACCCATGATCTCGTGTGCGACCAGCGGGATTGGCGCGCTGCTCCACGGGTGGCACCAGCTCGTGTTCCATTTGAGATCCGGTGCCCAGGCCTCCATGCAGGTGGTCGCACCGGCTTCCAGCATGGAATGCCAGGAGTGCAGGTCGTCGCTTGTCATGATGTCGTAGGCGAGGTCGTGCTCACCGGCGTCGCAGAGCGCCTTGAGTACGAAGTACGAAAAGTATACCCCGCAGCGCAGCCGCTTTGCTCGTATCAACTCTACGGCTCTTGCCCGTTCGGCCGGTGTGAGCATTCCCGAAAGGAGCGGCATGACGTTCGCGTGCAGGGAGCTGTGCGACGAAGCGTTGCGATCGACAAAGTGGCCTGTGTGCGGGTCAAGCAGTTGCTCGCGCATGGCTGCGTGCAGGCGCCCGACGCGCCCTTTAAGCCAGTCCGTGATGCTGGTGGCACCAGCGGCATGGGAAAGACGCCCGGCTGCCTGCAGGGCGTAGCTGTAGAACCCCTGCAACATGGTGTTCACAACGACTTCGCGTGGCTCAGGCCAGTGGTCGGAGTGCTGTAGATACGGGTCATCGTAGCCGTCGCGCAGGTTTTCCGGCCAGTCGACAAGCACGGGGTAGCTCCCGGTCAGAGGCGACATGACATTCTGAAGCACTCCGCTCTCGTTCACGTGCGTGCTGTAATACGCGAGCAGGGTCTGCATCACCGGCATCATCTCCCTGACAAACTCGAGATCGCCCGTCCACTCGTAGTAGTACTCGAGCAGGACCGGCCACAACAGCGAGTATTCCGCCAGCTCACCGTTCACGTAATTGAGCCCCGTGGAGTGCAGCCCCGGACAGTAGTCCTGCGTGCTCGCCATATCCAGCAGAAACTTGCGCAGGATGCGCGCATCGCCCGTCAGAATGAGATGGCTCATTCCCGTGATAAAACCATCTCCCATGAAACCGCCCTTCTCGCGCGTCGGACAGTCGAGGTAGGTGTCCATGGTTCCCACGCGCACACCATTGCGACAGACCTTCCAGATATCGTTGAGAAGATGGTTGGAACTTTCAAAACGTGACGCGGACTCCGGGAAGGGGTAATGCCGCTCGAGCGCCCAGACCCGCTCGGGAGTCATTGGCTCCGGCCACTGCAGTACCTCGACATACCGAAACCCCTTGTAGTCGAAGAACTCAAGCTCTTCGTCAGGCTGGCCCGAGAGCGTACAGAATTCCTGATACCGGCAGTTGCAGCGCATGTCGTATCGCACCGTGTCGGCTTCGAAAAGCTCTTCACCGTGCCGGATTTCGACTGTGTGCCCGGCCGGGCCGCTGACCATAAAAACCGTAGATCCCGCGAGTTCGCTGCCGAAATCAATAAAGTAGTGACCGTCGCCCTTTCGAACGATACGCACGGGGTGGCGTTTGAACACATCAACGGCAGGCGTGCCCTGCGGAACAAGCTGGTAACGCGAGGGAACGTCACCCGCCAGCGGCGTCTGCCAGTCGCTATCATCGAACTCGGGTCGGCTCCAGCCTCGGGGTAGTTTACGCAGGTCTATGTCCTCCGCGAACGAGGTCTGGTAGCCGAACACATGCGAGCAGGCGTAAGCGTCCGTTCTCAGGAATCGCCACTGCTGGTCTGAAACCAGAACCACGGTTGCTGCCGTGCCGGGCGCCTGATCGTCGAACTCGATCTCCAGTTGCACAAGCGCTCCCTGCAGGTTGTCTCCGCTGGGATATGTCAGGCTGTGCATGCCGTGGTAGAACGCGTGCAAACCAATGGCGTTCTGTTCCCCGCTTCGTAGAAACGGCGTAACGTCCCACGCATTGTACGGAAAGCGAGCGGGATACGCAGGGGCCGGGCCGGTTCCAACAAAGACCCCGTTTACGTAGAGCTTGTAACAATCGTCAGCGGTACAATAGAGCCGCGCCGCGCGTATGGCTCGAGCTTCCAGAAAGAACGCTCGCCGGAAGAACGTGTGTACGTTCTGAATCTCGCCATCGTTCTCAGGCCTACGATCGGGATGCACGCATTCGCGGTACGGGAGACCTTCGAAAACCGGGTCCTGCAGCCAGCGTGCCTGCCAGACAACACGACTGCGAGGGTCCGCCGGATCAATGCATGCTCCGCCGATGCGTTCTCGTATCCGTTCGTGCGTTGTGTCCATTCGGCCCACCCTTTTTACGTGCCTCATCATACAATTCTTACAGAATACTGCTATGCTATCTGCCGCCGGTTCCCCGGCATATTCAAGGAGCATTCATGGAACTTTACATTATCAGGCACGCGCAGTCTGCAAACAACGCACTTGCAAACCAGTCGGACCGCGAACAGGACCCGAAACTTACCGAACTCGGGAGGAAGCAGGCGGAGCTGCTCGCGCGGCACCTTGCGAGCGAACCTCACCCGGAGCAGCGGTATATGGATGACCCGGAAAAGACCGGCGTCGAGACGGTACGTGGCTACGGCATTAACCGCCTCTACTGCAGCGCCATGCATCGATCGCTCGAAACGGCGACCGCGGTTGGAAACGAGATCGGGGTACAACCGGAGATCTGGTGCGACGTTCACGAGACGGGTGGCATTTTTCTGAACCATGGAGG
>SKKC01000306.1 GCA_007121695.1 Spirochaetales bacterium
ATCATCTTCCAGAAGAAGACCTTCTTTATGGACCTCGAGACGCACGATATCCCCATGCACTTCTCGGCGGCGGGTATTCGACGGGTATTTCTGGCGTTTTTTCGTGGATACCGGAACGATCGTGATGTAGGCTTTCGACCGACCGGAAAGTCGATCGCCGAAAGCATGGGGACTCGTGGAGCGACGTCGATACCGGTGCAGATACCGGTGCGAAACTACTACCCGCTGAGCGCGACGCCGCACGTTCCGGTTGTACATGCCGGGGGCGAGTCAGCTCAACCCGAGGAGACGCAGCGAATGATCGATCAGGCCCGAGAGCTCATTGACCAGGCTTCGCACGTCGGCATTCTTACCGGGGCGGGCATATCTGCCGAGTGCGGGATTCCTACCTTTCGTGACGCGCAGACCGGGTACTGGTCCCGCTTCGATCCCGCAGAGCTTGCAACCCCGCAGGCCTTTCTAGAAAACCCGGCTCGGGTCTGGAGCTGGTACGCTGCGCGTCGACAGGCGCTTCTGAGTATCGATCCGGGGAAGGGGCATTTCGCACTTGTGCGAATGGAGCACTTCGTCGAACGGGTAACGGTCATGACGCAGAACGTTGACGGCCTGCACGATCGTGCGGGCAGCTCGCGGGTCCTGAGTCTGCATGGAAACCTGCTGCAGGTCCGCTGCTAGAACGGATGTGCGCTGTATCATCGAAACGATGAAAGCCGCGAGGCGCAGGCGGTGTTTGCGGGCGATGCTGCCGCCGCATTCGCAGCGCGCGAAGCCGAACGCGACGACGATTTCGCGGCGATCGATGTGCCACGCTGTCCTCACTGCGGAGAATACCTGAGGCCCGACGTCGTCTGGTTCGGCGAAATGCTTCCGACGCAGACCCTCGACGAGGCCTTCGCCGAGGCCGAGCGGTGCGATCTGTTTCTCTCGGTGGGGACTTCGGCTCTTGTTCAGCCGGCTGCGTCGCTTCCGCTCGTCGCCGTCAATCGCGGTGTTCCGGTTATCGAAATTAACCCCGCTTCTACTCCGATCAGCGACCAGATGACGCTGTCAATACGTGGGACGGCGGGCGAAACCCTGTCCGCCATCCTCTAAGGTTCAGGTCTCGACGGGCAGGGAGCGATCCTCGTTCCATTCCATCCATGATCCGGAGTAGTTGCGTACGTTCTGGTACCCGAGCATGCGCAGCGTAAAGTAGGTGTGCGAGGATCGCGACGCTGTACGGCAGTAGGTAATGATCTGCTTCGCCGTGTCTGCTCCTGCGCCGGTGTACCGCGTCTGAAGTTCTTCGCGCGGGCGAAACAGCGGATTGAACAGATCCTGTATGTGGTCCTGCCAGTTGAGGTGTATCGCACCTGGAATGTGACCGTTCCGCGTGTGAACTCCGGTCCGTCCCCGGTATTCGTCCTCGGTTCGCGTATCGATAATGAGCGTATCCGCGGAGTCGATTGCAGACAGAACATCGTGTTTTGTCGCGACCGACCGATGCTCCCGAAGCGCCGTGAACACGGTCCCCGTACCACGAAACGCATCTTCCTGTTCGGGGCCCGCTTCCGTGGGAAATGAATCGCCAACCCACGCGAGAAATCCCCCGTCCAGAAGCGACATGGACGATCTGCCGAGGCTCTCGAGTACCCAGAATATCCGCGCCGACGGGATAAGACCCGAGTCGTCGTACAGTACGATCGGCGTTTCCTGATCTATCCCTGCCCTACGGATACGAGCCTCTATTTCCGGTATGGGTAGCAGGTCGAGTCCCGGGGTATTGTTGTCGAACAGGTCATTCGACGGAAGGTTAATCGCACCCGGTATGTGCGCATCCTCGAAATCGGGCTCTCCCCGGGCGTCAATAACGACGCACCTCTGCTCGTTCTGAAGCGTATGCAGCGTATCGCAGGTGATAAGCAGTTCTGTATTCTCGCTCATGAGTTCAATTATTTCATATCCGTGGATCATGGGCCAGTCGAGGCGAGTCGCCTGCACGTGTGACGTGATCTCGTCCCCGTCTCGCATCGTTTGCAGGCAGGCGGTGTACACCGGTGCTGCGAACCGGGTATGTTTGCAGGACCATGAATACAAAAACGCACGATGTGTCCAGCTTTATTCTGAGCCTGAGTGAGCGTCTCCGTTCGCTGTTTCAGAACCGTGAGGTATCACCGCACGCTGCGCAACACGGCCTCGATCGGGCGTTCACCAACCAGGTGCTCGAGTCACAGCCTCTGTCAGTTTTTATTCCGGAGCGCTTCGGTGGTCGGGGGCAGCACGTATCCGAATGCCTGTCCATGCTCGAAGCCTGCTCGTACGAGTCTCTGCCGCTATCGCTGGTCATGGGGATAAACGGGGCGCTGTTTCTCCAGCCGCTGTCCAAGTACGGCTCTGAGGCGGTGCAGGCGGACGTGTTCCCGAAGTTCCTGCACGAGAACGCGCTTGGCGGTCTTATGATTACCGAGCCCGGATTCGGCTCCGACGCGTTGCAGATGCAGACAAGCGCCGAACGGACTGGTGACGGGTACCGGATTCGGGGAACCAAGCACTGGGGCGGTTTGACTGGCCATGCCGATTACTGGCTGTTGACCGCGCGCGGCATGACTCCACGGGGCGATCTTGAACGGAACATCAGCTTTTTTGCCTGGGATCGGTCGCTTGGTGGCATTCAGGTCGAGGAATATTACGAGAATCTTGGATTGCACATGATTCCCTACGGACTGAACCGGATAGATGCGGTTGTACCCGAGTCGCGAAAACTCGAACCAAAGACAACCGGTGTCCGAATGCTTCTTGACCTGCTGCACAGAAGCCGACTGCAGTTTCCCGGCATGGCCATGGGGTATCTCCGTCGGCTGCTCGATGAAGCGGTAACGCACTGCAAGGAGCGGATGGTCGGCGGGAAGCCCCTGTTTGCCTACGATCAGGTTCAGCAGCGACTGGCCCGCATGCAGGCAGCGTTCACTGCGTGCTCCGGTATGTGCGCGTTTTCCTCGAGCGCGGCATCGGTCGATAACGACTGTTCGGGGTCGGCTCTTCCGGCGAACGCCATAAAAACCGTGGTCACAGATATGATGCAGTCGACCGCGCAGTCACTTCTGCAGCTTGTCGGGGCGAAAGGATATCGCATGGATCATATCGCGGGAAGTGCTGTAATCGACAGTCGTCCCTTCCAGATTTTTGAAGGATCAAACGATATTCTGTACCAGCAGATTTCGGAGTTCATACTCAAGGGCATGGGACGCGTCCGCGAAAGCAATCTGTACCGGTATCTCGCGGATTTTCCGAATACCTCCCGGGTAGCGGATTACCTGAAGAACAGTCTCTCGTTCTCGTTGACCCCGGATCTTTCGCAGCGTCGGACCGTCGAACTCGGGAAGGCGCTCGGCCGCATAGTGTCCATGGATATGGTCATGAAACTCGGGGATCAGGGTTTCCGCAAGGACCTCATCGATAACTGTCTGTCAGTCATGAAGACCGACGTCGATGCAATTCTGCACCGCTTTTCGTCCATGGCAGATGCGAATGTCGTTGAAGACTATATTGATGGAGCGGTCTGGCAGGACGCGCTTCCGGGCTGACAGCCCGGCCTGGCGCCAGGCTATCTTCCGTTCAGGGCGTGTATGCCTTCTAATCCCGCGCGAAGGCCGCGATCGTAGTCGCGGTCAAGCGCTTCAATATCCCGTGTGGTTCGCGACGTCTCGAACGACTCCGGCGGGTTGATTTCGATAATGCGTACACCTTCGGCTTCGCGTTCGGGTGACCGCATGTACTCGACAGTTTCATTGTACCGTACCGCGCGGGCCTGCAGACACCGCCTGAGGGCTGGATATCGACGCAGCGACATGCCCATGAGTCTGTGCTTTTTTGTCGGGTCCATGCGGTACGATTCCGGGCGCGAACGGATAACCATAACAGTTGTGGCACCTCGCCGGACCGCCTCGCGAACCGGTATCGGTTCGCAAAGGCCGCCGTCCACGTAGCTTTCATTCTCCTGCGACGGCGGGGCATTCCCCGATTCCACCACAACACCCGGGAGCGTCACTACGTCACGATAGACCAGCGGCATGGCGCTCGACGCCTTGAGTATCTCCGCGAGATTATCCCCTTCCGGACGGGCGTAGACGACCTGCCCGTCGCGTACGCGTGTAACGCCAACGCGATACTCCTGCTGGGCTGCATCGACCCGGTCAGTATCGAGCGGGAGTTCGCGAATCGTGATGTCCCACAACCAGTCGAGATCCATGAGGTGCCCGCCACACAGAAATCGCCGCGTGTTGATAAACTCCGGTCGGCGGGAGTAGTCGGTGTAGATCCTGTAGTTTCTGCCCCGCATGCCTGCAAGAAACGCAGCGAGATTGTTGGCCCCCGCCGACACCCCGACGCACAGGTCAAAGGGGCAGAAATCGTGGTCCAGGAAGGAGTCGAGTACCCCGGCGGCAAAAATTCCGCGCATGGCACCGCCTTCAACGACAAGCGCTGTACGTATGCTCACACGACAATCGGAGGAACTCTGCGAGACCGAAGGGTATATGCAAGCAGATACCCGAGTGCTACCAGCGCGACAGACACCCACGCGGCAGCTACGATAAGCGTATTGCCCGAATCCGCGACTGCCGTCCCGATTAGCGCCCACACGAGCACCGCCGCATGCGGCAGGTGTGTGCGGCGAAAGCTGAAAAACCAGGAAATAAGTACGATCGCCGCGTAGAGAACCAGCGCCCATGTTTCGGGGCTTAACGGCGTTCCGCTGTAGCCCGCCGCGTCGAGTGTCTGCACCGCGTTCGCGACGGTTGCGACGGTGACCCAGCCGAGATATATGCCAAAGGGCAGGTGAACTGCCCAGAGACGTAGGCGGGGTCCCATTGTGCGACCCGGTTCGAGAATCACGACAATGCGAACCAGTATGAACAGAAGCAGAGCGATGACCGGGAGGGTCAGCAGGAACAGTTCGAAGTGAAACAGGACAATCCAGACAGCGTTTACGACGTTGCTGAGAATAAACCAGCTGCCGATGCGGTCGAGATCGCGGTCGTCGCGGTGAACCCGCCGCGCCTGGTACACCGTAAACACGATAAGCCCGAGGTAAATGACGCCCCAGATCGAGAATACGTACCCGGCGGGAATCAGGTATACGCTAAACTGATCGGAGACCTCGCCCGTCGTGATGCCATTTATGACTCCCGTCGAGGCAAGTGCGTTGACGGCGAGCGCAAGAAGCAGACTCACAGCGCAGGCCCATTGTCTGAATAATCCTGTAACCATTACGGTACCCCCGGCTCATTGTCGCCCGGAATTCCTCCTGCGACAATGCCGGGATCGACCACCCCCGAAGGATTCAGCATCTCGGCGAGCTGATCCAGCGAATCGATAATTACTGCCTGCGTATCCGTCGGAAGCTCGGCGAAGCGTCGCATAAAGCCCTCGTTAATCGGGGGAGGGAGTTTTTCTACTGCTTCGTTGCCTACTTCGGTTATCTCGAGGTGTATCTGCCGACGGTCACGACTCGTGCGGACGCGGCGAATAAGCTGGTCGCGTTCGAGGCGGTCCACAATGCCGGTGATCGTGGAGTTGTTCAGGGCGACGGTGCGGGTAAGCGACCCAATGGTAACCGACCCCTGCCTGTGCACTTCTAGAAGGCAGAGGACCTGAGGAAGCGTAAGCTTGTACGTGTCCTGAAGGTGCTTGGAGTGCTTGCTTATCGCATGCGTGATCTGCCGCAGCCTTCGGGTAATGTGAAGAAACTGCGAATCGATAGAAATACTGTTGCCCTGTTTTTCGCTGGCCATCGGTGCTTCACCGGCGACACAGGTATGCCACCGGCAGTCTCCTTATTCTGCAGAGATGTTCCGATGCCTATACTGGCTCGGCGGTGTACCCGGAGCCCTCGAGTGCCTGCGCGATGGTCGCGTGATCGGGCTCCTGGCCCTTCGATGCGTGTATGGTGGCAATCTTGCTTGCAGACGATGCTTCCACTTTCCTGACGCCGGGAATCGCCGAAAGTGCCTTCGTAACCTTCGATTCACAATGACCGCAGTTCATGTTCTCGATTCTAACCGATATCTGTTCGCTCCTGGAAAATAAACCCATGGGTGCTCCTGTTTGTAATGTTTCTGCAGTATATCAGAACTGCATGCCGCCTTCTATCCTGAGTAAGGGCCAGGACGGAAGTCCGAGAAGTCCGTATACTCCGTGGAGCTGCAGGAAGACCGCGACCGAATCCGATACGTAGTACTGCGCACCTCCGATTGCTCCCAGACCGAGGTAAAACTGTTCCTGTCCGGAGGCTCCGAATCGAAGCGCTTCGAGTGATCCGTGGACCCCGCCGCCGAAGTGAAATCCCAGATCCCTGTGTCCAATGACTATCGACTGTCCCGCGAATGCGTCTCCCACAATGATCGTCCGGTCGTCTATGGGCCCCTGGTACGACTGCATTAAAAAGTGCGTCTGGGTCAGCAGGCCCGATGACGACACTTCAGGCGGCAGGGCATCCTGATCCTGCGAGCGAAGAACGTGCATACCCGTCGTCTGTCGAAGATGCCTGCCAACCGACCCTCCGAACACGTCACCAGCCCATCCATGAGCCGCACATACGGCGAGCGCGAGCAGGATACCAGACAGTTTTCCCATGTTCGGCTGCATTTTTCCCCACATAGCCCCCTCCATGGGAGAACGATACCACGATTGCAAGAAAAATGCCTATAATGCACACTCGTCCCGGTGCGATGTTGTCGCCCGGCATACGGAGAAGGTATTTTTAACACACATATGTGAGCAGGAATTATGCTGATAGAAGCTGAAATCTGGACTGTCGCACGAACGGACAAAGGAAACGCGGTTCTCGTAAAGCCCATAGACGGGGATCGCGCGGTTCCGATCATTATCGGACAACTCGAAGCGCAGTCCATTCTCATAGGCCTCGGAAGCGTTCCGATGCCGCGCCCGCTTACGCACGATCTGTTTATAACGACCTTCGATAAACTCGGGCTGCAGATCGAGCGTGTCGACATTACCGAACTCAAGGAAGGAACCTTCTATGCGCGCATTACCGTTCACCGGGGTTCGGAGCTGCTCACACTCGACGCTCGACCTTCGGATGCGCTCGGCATAGCGGCCCGGAGTCACTGCTCCGTGTTCATTGACGATGCGCTTGTCGAAGAGGCAGGCATCCCGGTGAACCTCATTACCGAAGATGAATCACCGCCGACGACTCCCGATAACGCGGACACACGAGATACCGAGCTTATCCGGCTCGAAGAAGAACTGTCCCGGGCGGTCGATGAGGAAAACTACGAAGAAGCTGCGCGAATACGGGACCGGATCAAGGATTTGACCTGAGGACGTCCCTGAATCCTGCGAAAAGCAGCGCATGCTCGTCGTCCGAAAGCGCTTCCTGCGAGAAGAGCGACTTCTCGTACAGGCGCCCGATGGTCACAAACGCCTCCCTGTTCCCGGAAAACCTGACTGCCAGCCGCTGCGTGAACTCCCCCGGGGCTTCTCCCTGCCGTCTGCTGACGGAGTGACGCTGTGCCCATCGCAGGAGCCGGGCGAAACGCCGGGACACCTGAGCGAGTTCCCGCTGTTTCTCCGGACTCAACTCCGCCCCGCGCTGCCGCGAGAGGTGCGCTTCACGCGCCTGTCGGTCGTGGCGAAGGCGCGGTCGCAGCGATAGCGCCCGCCTGCGAAGCGCATGCAGGAACAGACGCGCAGTTCGCAGCACCTCGCGCATCCAGGTGGCGCACGCGCGCCTGATCCCTGCCTCGCGAAGACTCTTTCTGAAACTTCGGGAAAGAAGCGGCGAGCCCAGAAACAGAAGCAGTCCGCCGATCAGCGCGGAACGAATCATCCCCTGGAGGATTACCAGAAGCGTCTGAAGAAACGCCGGGGGATCATCGATGTGGGCGTCACCGAGTGGAAGATCATTCGCGATCCTGCGGAACACGTCAAACTCCTGTTCGATCTGTGGAACCGGTGCCTGCAGATCGAAGCGCGGGAACAGTCCGGACAGCCAGGCAAAAAAGTCCTGTACATGAGAATAGGGAATCAGGCTGTCGGGACGAGCGACAGATACGGCGACCAGAGCCGAGACACCCAGTAACACCGACGCGTAGCGGATTCGTCGTCGTCGGTATCTCCCGGGAAGGCGTCCGCCGTCGCCCATGTAGCGGTATTCGTCGGCGATGCCCTCAAGTCCTGTCTGGGTAAGGTAGCGCAGTATGCCGGAAACCGCGAGCAGCATCAGTCCGTACGCCGAAGGAAACTGCCCGTTAATCCAGCCGAGAATCACGATCACGTTCATGAGCAGAAACCCGACCGACAGCTGTCGGCGCGAGTAATCGATCTTTGCCAGGGATTCCGCACTCGCGTAGCGCACATCGTGCAGAGCCTCGCGTCGCTTCGCGTCGGTCTTGTGCCTGTACACCGCGTGGAGCAGCCAGCGGTGATCGCTGAAGCGTTCCGCGAGTCCTCCCGCGATGCCGTAGGCCCAGGTGAGGAGCAGTACCTGGTATCCGGATGATACGTGTGACAGCTCTGTCCACGACGAAGGTCTGCCCCGGGAAAACAGAAACACCAGGTACGAGACGCCAGACAGCACCACGAAGAGCCGGACCCGCGACGCGATTCCCGCCCGGTGACGGCGGAGCGCGGGCTCTGACAGGAATCGAACGGCCGCTATCGCGGCTGCGAGCACGCTGAACTGCAGAGGGTCGAACGGCAGTGATATCCCGTCGCGAAGAAGCACCCCGAAGGTCACGGCGTAGATTGTGCCGGTGGTGATCGCGAGTCCGGTCCCCGGGTTGTTACGCAAAATCGAACGCTCCGTGTTCCGGAATTCGGCGAAACGGAAGCGGCAGCACGACTGCGGGCATATGCCGTTTCTCTGATGCAAAGAAGAGTTCGAAATCCGAATGCGGCTGAACGGCAGAATTCAGACGCAGGAGTTGATCCTGCTCGAGCGCCGGCCCGACGTAGCAGACTCGCGACCCGGGCGATACTGGTCCCATCGCCGACAGGACGGCTGCCGGCTGCATTCGCCCGGGAGCGATTTCAGCGCCAGCCATGGCTCGCAGCATCAGCACCATGTGTTCGTGGCCGCTACCCGATGGAAACGCCAGATCCACCTGCCTGCCATCGAGTCGTGCGCTCAGCACGAACGCGAAACGCTGCTTTCTGTCGGCGGCGTGCCGGAGAATGGCCGCTGCGCATTCGAGGCAGCGCTCTACCGCGGCGTAGCGGCCGCGTTGAGCGTAGTCATCGCTTCGCATGTTCAGAATCACGATGACCGGAAGAAACAGCGCAGGCAGGTGCTCCACGGTCTTGAGACTGCCGGTTCGAGCCGTCGCCTTCCAGCTGATATGCCGTATGTCGTCGCCTCGTATGTAGTCCCGAAGACCCCGGTAGCGGGTCGGGTCGGCGTACAGCGGGTTCGAGCTTGCCAGGTTACCGGCGGGCAGTCCACGTGCCCGTGGCAGCGTGCAGGCGAAGAGCGCAGGGTACACCGAAACGGCTGTCTCGCCCCCGGCCTGTATTTCCCACGGGAATATACCGAGCGGATCTGAGGCCTTCATGCGCAATGGACCGGTACGGTAGGTACCACGGTGCGTGCCCCGTATCGAGTAGCGCATGACCACACTCCCGCGTGCGGGCAGCGATACGACATGCGCCGTACGCCCTTCAGCCGTCAGGTTTCCCGTCGGCTCTGACAGTGACACATGTGCGATGGGGAGCAGGGTCCGGTTCGTAATCCGTATCTCTATCTGTTCGCTCTGATGTCTGAAGCAGGAGAGCAGCAGCGGGACTCGCGTCACCGAGATTCCTGCTCTGGCCCGATAGCTGTAGCCAGCCGAAAGAAGCAGTGTCAGGGTGATGAAGGCACCGGCCCACTGCAGGGCCGCAACCGGCACCAGCGCGAACATCAGAACGGCCGGGAGTGCTATCCACACACGCGCGATCTTCACTCTCGATCTCTCAGGACAGGAGGGTCGACCGATTCAAGCGCGTGTTCAATGACCTCGGCGACGCTCCGCCCCCGGATGCGCGCGTCCGGGGAGAGGATAATCCGCTTCTCGAACACGGGATAGGCGAGTTCCTTGATATCTTCCGGTACAACGTAGTCCCGTCCCCGCACCGCGGCGAGAGCCTGCGCAGTCTTGTACAGGGCCAGGCTGCCGCGGGGAGATACCCCGATCTGTACGTCCCGGTTCTCGCGCGTGGCCTGCACGAGGTCCAGAAGGTAGTCGCCGACTTCGGGGGCAACGTACACGCCCGTAACATCTGCCTGCATGCGCACGATGCGTTCTACATCCGTAACCGCCTCGAGGGCTTCGACCGGATGCCGGTCCTGTCGCTGCGCGTGCAGAATGCGAAGCTCTTCGGCGCGTGCCGGGTACCCGACTGCGAGGCTCATAAGAAAGCGGTCTTTCTGCGCCTCGGGAAGCGGAAACGTGCCCTCGAATTCGACGGGATTCTCGGTCGCGATCAGAAAGAACGGTTCCGGCAGAGCTCGCCGCTCGCCTTCGACCGATATCTGTCCTTCGGCCATGGCCTCGAGCAACGCGCTTTGCGTCCGGGGGGTCGCCCGGTTTATTTCGTCGACCAGCAGATAGTTCGCCATTACCGGGCCTTCACGAAACGAGAACTCCTGTGTAGCCGGGTTGTACACGCTGACCCCGGTCACGTCTGCGGGTAACAGGTCCGGGGTGCACTGTATGCGTCGAAACGCACCGCCGGTGACCGTGGCAAGCGCGCGAGCGAGAATGGTCTTTCCGGTTCCGGGCACGTCTTCGAGCAGCACGTGGCCCTTGCAGAGCATCGCAACAAGCAGTTTCTCGATCAGGTGCGGCTTCCCGAGAAAAACTGACCCGACCGCCGCGGATACCGTATGTGCCCATTCCTGTACGTGTTTCACGAGTCCATGGTAGCGCCTGCTCTGCTCCCCCGACAAGCGTATACCCCCTCGCCTGTTTTTCATCCCTGCTTTACCATGGGGATATGCAAATTCGATCCAACGAGCTGTATCGCAGCAGACGTTCGGCGGTGGTCAGCCTCGGCGGCATGGCCGCAACCAGCCAGCCCACCGCCACGCAGGCGGCCATCTCGATACTCGACAGCGGCGGCAGCGCGGCCGATGCTGCGGTGGCGGCCGCAGCCGTTCTCCAGGTGACCCAGCCGTGCTCGACCGGGCTCGGCGGCGACGCCTTCTGCCTCTATTACGACGCGGAGTCCGGAACGGTGCACGCGCTCAACGGGTCGGGGCGTGCGCCCGAGGCGCTCAGCATCGAGCGCCTTCGTTCGGAACAGCTTCTCGACGAACTGCCGCGGTTTCACGCGCACACGGTAACCGTTCCCGGCGCGGCCGCCGCCTGGCAGGACGTGCTCGACCGCTTCGGTCGTCTCGAGCGGGCCGACGTGGTGGCACCGGCGATCCGGCTTGCCCGCGCAGGCTTTCCCGTCGCGCCCATGACAGCCCTGTGGTGGCAGGCAGGGGCCGACCGGCAGCTCTCGGCTACCGCGTACGGTCACGAACTCATGATCGACGGGCGGGGTCCCAGGGTCGGGGAACGCTTCAGGAATCCGGGACTCGCGGACGTGCTCGAACGTTTCGCCGATGAAGGCGCTGCGCCGTTTTATACCGGATATATCGGCGAGCGTATCGCCGCTGCTGTCAGGCAGGCTGGTGGCTGCATGCAGCAATCTGATCTTGCCGCACACCGCAGCGAATGGGTAACGCCGATTTCCGTCGCATATCGCGACTGTACCGTGTGGGAGTGTCCGCCGAACGGGCAGGGACTTGCGACCCTGCTGGCGCTCAATATCCTGAACAACCTGCCCTGCGACGACCCGGCTGATCCGTCGTTTCTGCACTGCATGGTCGAAGCAATGCGGCTCGGTTTCGCCGACGCGGCGTACTGTGTCGCCGATCCTGCCGAAGTACCGATACCGCTCGACGAGCTTCTTTCCCCCGAATACGGACAGCAGCGGGCGAAGCTCATCGACCGGACACGGGCAATGCACACTGCGGAAGCCGGCGCGCCTGCGCGGGCCTTGTACCCGCATCGCAGCGACATGGACAGACCGCCGCGCGTCGGCGACGACACCGTGTACCTTGCGGTGACCGACGCCCGCGGGAACGGGTGCAGCTTCATCAATTCCAACTACATGGGTTTCGGAACCGGGATTGTGCCGCAGGGCTGCGGGTTCAGTCTGCAGAATCGGGGGTACGGGTTCGAACGTGACCCCGACCACCCCAACGCCCTGCGCCCCGGACGACGACCGTACCACACCATTATACCGGGGCTCATTACGTCCCGGGACGGGACTTCACTGCATTCAGTAATGGGCGTCATGGGTGGTATGATGCAGCCGCAGGGGCATCTTCAGGTAACGAGCGCGCTTGTCGACGCGAACGTGGACCCGCAGGCGGCGCTCGATCGCGCACGCTTTCAGCTCGAGGACGGCGATGCGAATGGTCGCCTGCTGGTAGAGGAAACCGATCGGGGGCATCTCGCCTCGTCGCTGTCGTCCCTGGGACACACGACCGTGGAGGTCGCCGGGCGCAGTCGGTATCAGTTCGGGCTCGGACAGATCATCTGCCGGACGCCGGACGGGTGGATCGCCGGAAGCGATGGCCGCGGCGACGGCTGCGCGTTAGGCAGTGACGGCGCGAATGACGGACAGGCATAGGAAGGAGTTACAATGGATTTCCCGGGATTACAGGGTTACATGACAGGGGTCGCGGTGCCGGTTACGGCGCTCCGCGGAGACAACGATGTCGGCGTGGGCGAGTTTGCCGATCTGCCGCGATTCGGGCGCTTCTGCCGCGACTCGGGTCTGCAGGTGCTGCAGATACTGCCGATTAACGACAGTGGCTTCGACTCAAGCCCGTACAGCGCGCTCAGCGCGTATGCGCTGCATCCCATCTATCTGCGTATTGCCGATCTGCCCGAGCTTGCGAGCAGTGCTATAGCAGAGTCGGTCGCGCCTGCCCTGCAGACCATGCACGAGAACGCGCTGACTCGCGCGAGGGTCGCGTACCACGAGGTGCTCGACGCGAAATTCTCGGTGCTCCGGACGATCTACGATACGGTGGCCGACGCCATCGCCAGCGATGCTGCCCTGCAGACCTGGATTTCCCGAAACGCCTGGGTAAAACCCTACGCCGTGTTTCGCATGCACAAGGACCGCAACGGACAGGCGGCATGGTGGGAGTGGGCCGGACTGCAGGATCCGACGCCGGCGGACATCGAGGCGTTCTGGAGCGACGGCGAATCGGCCAGGGACCTGCTGTTCTACGCCTGGATACAGATGCGTCTCGAACAGCAACTGTCGCAGGCGGTTGAACGGCTCGAGTCAATGGGGGTCTACCTGAAAGGCGATATTCCCATTCTCATGAACGACGACTCGGCTGATGTCTGGCTGCACCGGTCCGCCTTCCGGCGCGATCTGCGCGCAGGAGCACCGCCGGACATGTTCAGCCATGACGGACAGAACTGGGGGTTTCCCCTGTACGACTGGGACGTCATGAAGCAGACCGGCTACTCGTGGTGGAAGGACCGGTTGTATCAGGCGGACAAGTTTTTTCATCTGTTCCGTATCGACCATGTGCTCGGATTCTTCCGCATCTGGGCGGTGCCGGCGACCAACGAAAGCGGTATGCTCGGATATTTCCGGCCGTCACGCTATCTGACGCTCGGAGAGCTGCAGTCCATCGGTATGGACGAGGGGCGCATACAATGGCTGTCGGAACCTCATGTACAGGGCGAACTTCTTCGCGCCGTGTTCGATACCTACGACGACCCGGATCTGTTGCACCGGTGTTTCGCCCGCATCGGAGACGAAGACCTGTACCTGTTCGCTCCCGGGATCCGGGGCGAGCGCGATATTCTCGCCCTGCCCATGTCGGAAACGCACCGAGAGCAGCTGGTCTCCATCTACAGGGACCGGGCACTGCTGAAGCTCGGAAACGACCGCTACGTGCCGACGTGGACCTTTCGTGAATGCAGTCGTTATCAGTTGCTCGGCGAGTCCGAGAAACGATCGTTCGAGGACCTGGTTTCGCAGGCGGACGACGACAGCCAGCGGGTCTGGGAAGAGCAGGGTCGGGAGTTGCTCGGTTTCATGTGCTCGACGGTCGACATGCTCGCCTGTGCCGAAGATCTCGGGGTCGTCCCCCCGTGTGTCCCACGTGTTCTCGATGATCTTGGCATCCTCGGGTTGCGGGTGCCACGCTGGACGCGCGTCTGGGACGCGCCAGGAGAGCCCTTCATTCCACCGAAGGACTTTTCCTATTCGACGGTGTGCGCGGCGAGCGTACACGACACCAGTTCCACGCGGGGCTGGTGGTACGAAGACCCGTCGATTCGCGATCCGTTCTGGGCAGCGCTGGATCTGCCGGGGAAAGCCCCTGCTCATTTCACCACCGACGCCGCCCGGCAGATTCTGACCGCACTTGCCGGTACGGGTAGTGCTCTGTGTATGTTTCAGATGCAGGACCTCATGAGTATGTGTGAGGATCTGGTGCCCGAGAGCCCTGGCGACGAACGCATTAACATTCCCGGCACGTACAATACCGGGAACTGGAGCTATCGCCTGCCGCGCACAACCGGTGAGCTTGAATCACATCCTGAGCTTATCGATCTGATTCGCGAAATTGTCGATGCGCGGAGGCAGCACAGCCTGTAAGACACCGTTTTCTGGAGGATATATGACATTTACCCCGCACGATTCCGACATGCCGACCCTGGCGCGAGAGTTTCACGTTTCGCTCGCTGCGCGCAGGCGCTATGGCTTTGATCACCGGGTTTTTTCGCTGCACGGGAACGCGGTCTTTGCCGACCTGCACGCCTGCCGGCTGTTCTGCCAGCGAATAAACAGCACCCGTAACATCCGCTCGGAACCGGGGCAGACCGTATACACCTCCGACATGTATGCGATGGGTCTCATCGAAGAGATCATGCACTACGTGGTCGGCCAGTATCGCGATCAGACGAACGCCGACGTATTCGCCCGTGCGCGAGAACGACTCACGGAGCGCTTTTCCGAAGAGCAGGTACACAGCCTCCTTGTGCGCTACGTGGAGGCATTCCCCCCGCAGGACGTGTTTCACGGACGTCTGTCCGCGGAGGAATATCTCGATACCGCGTTCGACGGCGAGACAGGTCGTGACGTGGCGCTTGAGGAAATGCTGCTGCTCGTTCTCGGGAATCGTAATCCGGCATACCAGCCGTTCGGCGAACTGTTCGACGACTCCGGGCTTCGTCTCGATCCGACCTATCCTGCGGTCGTGCGGGAGCTTGAAGCGTTCTTTATGCAGGAAGAGCCCTTTGGCGCGAAGGAACAGGACCTGGTTTCCTTTCTGTCCGAGCCCATGACCGTCTTTCCCGATTCGCTCTACGACCAGCTTGCGTACATACGCGAGAACTGGGGGCATCTCATCGGCAAGTTCCTGTTCCGTCTGCTCCGGGGTCTTGATTTCCTTCGCGAAGACGCCATGGCCTTCGGGCGTGGCGGCGGTCCTGGCGAGACCCGGGTCCTCGAGTATGGCGACGCGGATTACGACGCGGACGCCTCTCTCTCGGGCAAGCGATTCAGCCCCGACCGATTCTGGATGCCGCGTGTCGTGCTTCTCGCGAAGACGACCCTCGTATGGCTCGATCAGCTCAGCAGAACGTTCGGGTACGAGATCAGACGCCTCGACCAGGTACCGAACGAAGAACTCGACCGGATCGCGTCGTGCGGGTGTACCGGACTCTGGCTCATCGGGCTGTGGGAGCGAAGTGCGGCATCGAAGCGGATCAAGCATCTCTGTGGTAATCCCGATGCGGAGGCGAGCGCCTACTCGCTCCACGACTACCAGATAGCAGCACAGCTCGGTGGCTGGGAAGCGCTCGACAATTTGCGGGCGCGGTGCGAGGAGCGGGGCATACGCCTGGCCAGCGACATGGTACCGAATCATACCGGCATAGACTCGACCTGGGTTCACGAGCACCCCGACTGGTTCGTGCAGCTACCCTGGGCACCCTTTCCGGGCTACAGCTTCAACGGCGAAAATCTTTCGACGAATCCCGATGTCGGTATTTATCTCGAAGACCATTATTACGATCGAGCCGACGCTGCCGTCGTGTTCAAGCGAGTCGATCATCGGTCCGGGGAAGAGCGGTTTATCTATCACGGGAACGACGGGACGCAGATGCCCTGGAACGATACCGCGCAGCTCGACTTCACACAGGAGAACCTTCGTGAAGCCGTCATTCAGACCATCCTGCAGGTCGCGCGCAACTTTTCTATCATCCGTTTCGATGCGGCCATGACCCTCGCGCGCAAACACGTGCAGCGACTCTGGTTTCCGGAACCAGGCTCGGGCGGGGACATCGCGAGCCGCGCCGAACACGGAATGACCCGGGACGATTTCCTGAAGCTCATGCCGAAGGAGTTCTGGCGCGAAGTTGTCGATCGGGTGGCGGCCGAGGTTCCCGATACCCTGCTGCTCGCTGAAGCATTCTGGATGATGGAGGGCTACTTCGTGCGCACACTCGGGATGCACCGTGTGTATAACAGTGCCTTCATGAACATGCTGAAAAACGAAGAGAATGCGAAGTACCGCCAGACGGTCAAGAATACGCTCGAGTTCGATCCGCAGATTCTCAAGCGCTTCGTGAACTTCATGAATAACCCGGACGAAGAAACTGCCGTTGCGCAGTTCGGCAAGGGCGACAAGTATTTCGGTGTCGCAACGCTCATGCTGACAATGCCGGGCCTTCCCATGATCGGTCACGGGCAGATAGAAGGCTACGCCGAAAAATACGGCATGGAGTATTCGCGTGCGTACTGGGACGAAGCTGTCGATCAGGAACTCGTTGCGCGTCACGAGCGCGAGATTTTTCCGCTCGCGCGCAGGCGGTGGATGTTCGCCGAGGTAGAGCAATTCGAGTTGTACGATGTCTACCATGAACACGGCGGGGTGGCAGAGAGCGTATTTGCGTACTCGAACGAGGTGAGTGGCGCGAAGAGCCTTGTGCTCTACAACAACGCCTACGACCGTGTCGTTGGCTCTATACACCACTCGACTGCCGTCAAGCGAGGCGAAGACGAGACCCTGTCTGGTCGAACGCTCGGCGAAGCGCTCGGGATACAGAACCGGGGCGACGCCTACGTGCTTCTGCACGAACACGTCTCGGGTCTGTGGTACATACGCAACGCGGCAGACATTCATGAGCGTGGCATGGCGGTGATCCTGAACGGCTATGAAACGCAGGTCTTCATAGACGTGCACGATGTGGTGGATTCCTCCGACGGCCACTACCGGCAGCTTTCCGAAGAACTCCACGGGGCGGGGGTGCCGGATATCGATCTGGCGCTCAAGCAGCAGTTCCTGCGACCCCTGCACACCGCATTCGAAGCGCTGATACAGGGAGACGCCGTCACGCGGCTGCGGGCAGTGTTCACCGAAAAAAGACCTCTGACAGTCGCGGATCGGCAGCTGTTACGAGACTCGTATCGGGCCTTCGTCGAGACGGTGCTGAGCGAGTCCGGGCTTACCGGTGACGCGAGCGAGGCAGCGACACACTTCGTCGGCAGATGCACGGCATTCGAGCTGCTCGGCAGCCTGATTCCCGAACTGTCTGACGACTGGCGGGAGTTCCTCGCACGGCTTGCCGTCGAAGAGCAGTCGTTGAACGAGCTTGTGGGCTTCCTGCTTCTGGAGCCGCTGTCGGTGCTGAACGACGGATTTACCGAATCGAGCGACACCGCGATACGCTACGATGCGGTGAGTACCGTCGACGACCTCATGCTCGGCTGGAAGTGGATGCAACTGACCGGTTCAGGTCCCATCGAGCCGTCGCTGACATTCCGCGCCTGGCCGCTTGCGTATGAAACCGGGTTGAGTACTGCACAGACTGCGCTGAAGCTCATGACCGAGATCCTGGACGAGCCGCGCATGAGCGAGCAGCTCGGGATAAACCGTGGTGGTGACATTCTCTGGTACCGCGAAGAGGGCTTCGAGGACCTGATGTTCCGCCTGCAGTACAGCGGAGCCATCGCCGCGCTGTACGACGTGGTTACGGCCGGTGCCTACGATTCGCTGTACGCAGACCCGGTGGACGAGCCCGATCCGATTACCGAGAGCGTCGACGATGCACCGGACAAACCCGCATCCGGGAGAAAAAAGGCTGTCGAGAGTACGGTGCGTGTACCGTTGCGGGACGACGCCTGCGCGGCCATCGAGCGCGTGCAGGGTGTCTGCGACGTCCTTCAGCGTGCTGACAGCGAGGCCGGCTTCAAGCTCGAACTGCTGACCGCCGCGCTCGAAGCAGCGGCGGCTCCGAAACCTGCTTCCTCAGCAAAGGTCAGGAAAACTCGCCGATAAGAAGCATGTGTGCGGGGAAGCGCGGTCGTATCGTGGCTCGCGCTTCCCAATCGATGTCCGCAAGCAGGGACTGCAGCTCGCTTCGTCTGTACGAGCGCCGGAGCGAGCGTAGACCGTCCTCACGCGCGAAGCTCCGGTGAAAGGCGAGGGTTGCAAATGCTCCGAACGCGGCGTGGGAAAGCGCGCTTCGCTCGAGATCGTTGATAATCACGCGCCTGCGGGTAATGCTGCTCATGTGTCCGAGAAACTCACATGCCTGCTCGTCTGTAAGATGATGCAGCACGTGGTTTGAAAATACGTAGTCGAAGCGTTCGGAAAGCTCGTCATGGCGCGCGTGCAGCACACGTATGTCGGCAGCGTCGGCACACTGCTCCTGACACCATGAAGCGACGCGTGCATCCGCGTCGCAGCAAGTGACGTGCAGCAACAGGCCCCGGCGACGCGCGGATCGTACCAGCCAGCGTGCGATATCGCCGTCGCCGGCCCCGACGTCGAGCAGGGTGTACTGCCGTCCCGGCCGCATGTCGTCGAGGACCAGACGCGAAAGCGGACCGCGGACGCGCGAGAATACCCGGTTAATGAACCGGAACTGCCGGAGCGTACGGTGCAGCCGCTCGACATCTCCGTCCGGATCGTCCATGAGCTCCTCGATCCACCGCCGCTGTCTGAAACTGCTGATGTATCCCATGCACGTGTCTCCGTTCAGGCTGTCGTGAAGAGCGCCGACTCCACGGTCAGTCCCGGACCGAATGCGGCGGCTACAACGGGGCCATTCAGCTTCTGCTGTGCGAGTGCGTCGAGGGTCTTCTTCAGGACAAAGAGGATGGTGGGTGAACTCATGTTTCCGTACTCCTTCAGGACTGCGTAGCTGTCTTCGAGTCCGGGAGGGTCGAAGCCGAGCCCGCGGCTGACGCGTTCGAGTACGGCACGACCACCGGGATGTATGGCCCATCGTACAAGGTCCTCCTGATTCAGCGAGTTCCGGCCGAGGAGCGTGTTCAGCACCGGTTGAATGTTCTTCTGCACGATTTTGGGTACGTAGGCCGACAGACGCATGTCGAAGGCGATGCTTCCTATGGTCCATGCCATATCCTGCTCGCTGTCGTCCAGAAGGGCTGTCTCGAAATCGACAAGATTAAGACCTGCACCAGGAACCCCGCCTGTTTGCACCCGTGCGGGATTCACGACAACTGCTGCGGCGGCACCGTCGGCGAAGAGCGAGTTCGCGACCATCTGCTCGCGATCGGGTTTGAGCTGGAAGTGCAGACTGCAGAGTTCCACGCAGACGACGAGCACGACGGCCGACGGATCGGCGCTCAGAATATCCCTCGCGGTGCGCAGCGCCGGAAGCGCCGCGTAGCAGCCCATGAACCCTATGTGTATACGCTTTGTCGACGCAGGGAGATTCAGACTTCGCTGTATCGCGAGATCGACTCCCGGCGCCGAGAAGCCCGTACAGCTTGCCGTGACGATATGTGTCACCGAGCCAGCGTCTACGCCCGCGGCTGCCGCCAGCGCCCGCTGAGCCGCCTCAGAGGCGATCGTCGGGGCAGTCTCGACATACATGGCGTTCCTTCGTTCGAGCGGAGGTTCCGGCAGCAGGTCGGGCGAACGGGAGAAGAAGTCGTACTCGTCAGGGTTGCGCCCGAAGTCGCCGATCGCGGAGTATCGGCACCCGATTGCACTTGGTGGATAGATGCGGTCGAGAAACGCCCGTTCATCGGCGCCGTAGGACGGAACGGCTTTCATGAACGCGAGTGCCTGTTCCTGTGTATATTGGTTGGACGGTACACTGGTTTCGATCGCCACGATTCGCGCGACGGATTCGTTCGAAGTCTTTGTCACTGGTTATTCCTTTGTTCTCTCTGGAGATGTGCATGATTGATCAATCGTATCGGGTGAGGTCGGCCGAGCTTTCGAACCCCGACAGAAAACGCAGCTACAACCGGAATCTGTTTTCGGTCGTGGCGCCGAAGTATGATGTGGTAACACGGGTTCTGTCCTTCGGGAACGACGGCCTGTGGAAGCGTCGTCTGGTCGGCATGCTCCCGAAGCAGATTACCGGGCAGGTCGTGGATATTGCCTGCGGGACGGGAGACATAGCCGAAGCAATCGCGCGACAGCACCCGAAAGCGCGGGTGCTCGCGACGGATCTGAATCCCGACATGATATTGCGCGCGAAGCGGCGACTCGCGGGATTCGGCGAGCGCGTTCAGGCTCTCGAAGCGGACATGACGCGGCTTCCGCTCGAGCAGGGCAGCGTCGACGTACTGACTGGCGGGTACGCGCTGCGCAACGCACCGGATCTGCAGGACGCGCTGCGCGAGGTCGCACGGGTGCTGAAACCCGGCGCCACCGCCGCGTTCCTGGATTTCTCCCGCGTGCCGAACGCCGTCGGGTTCGCCTGGCGGTATCGTCTGCTGCGCTTCTGGGGGCATGTCTGGGGCCGTATTCTGCACGGAGACCCGGAAGTCTATGCGTACATCGCGAGAAGTCTGAAAAGCTTTCCGCCCCGGGACCGGTTTCATGCGATGGCGACCTCAGAGGGCCTGCGACTGAAGCGGTCGCGGCTCTTTTTCTTCGGGATTATGGAACTGTCCGTATTCGTTAAAAGCAGCTGAGAGCGCAGATCGTCTGCCTGGAATTGTCAGCATCGCGAAGTGCGACGCAATGGCTTTGTCCGGCACCCGCGACAGTGCAGCTCGAATCACGCGCGATCTGACCGCGGACGCCACCCGTCCCGTCGCGGCACCCACCGCCATGGAAACGGCCGCCCGATTCGCCGCAGCGCGATACGCCCGGCGGCGGACCGCCTCGTAGTCGGGGAGGGCCCCGGGTCTGCCACCCGCCGTCCGGAGCGGTGGCAGACGCCCCGCCTCGTGCGCGATCAGGTGCGCAGCGAGCTCCGCGTCCGCGATGCCCGTATTCATGCCCTGCCCGCCGATGGGCGACATGGTGTGGGCCGCGTCGCCTGCAAACAGTACGTTCCCGATCCGAAACCGCGAGCGCTCCGTCCGTTGCGGCTGAAAGCTGCTCCACCACTCGGGGCTCCCCGTCGGGAGACTGTCGCGGAGAACCCGACCCGCGCGATGCGCCACGCGCTCCCGGATGTGCCGGTCTGCGGCCACTCTATCGAGCGTGCTGTTGCGGTAGCGCGTGGGCAGTTGTACGATCCAGCGGCGAAGACCCTGCGCCAGGGGAAAACTCTCGACCGACCCGTCGGGAGTGAATACGAGAACTGCCTGGGCGCCGAGAACCCCCGTGTCCGGGTAGTCGCCGATCAGGAACCGGTGCCGATAGCGCTTGGTAAGCCGGAACGGATTTTCGATCTGAAGCGTGCCCGCGCTACCAGTGCACACGACGATGTGGTGCGCCTGCATGGTCCTGCCGTCCTGAGTGCGCACTGTCGGCGAGCCGTCCATGGAGACGTGCAGCGATACTGCCTCCGTCCCCCAGACGATACCCATATTCGGGTAGGCTGCTGAGGCTTCGCGTAGCACCGCTTCGGTGTGCCCCTGGGGCACCGAGAGTATGAACGGGAAGCGCGCGTGTATGCCGTCGAAGGAGAGGGTGTGGAGCAGGCGTGTCTGGTCGAATACCAGCGCCTGACGAACAGGTGTTCCGCGCGCGACCAGGGCATCCGCGCAGCCGATCGCGTCGAATGTTTCGAGGCTCGGCGGTGTAACACCGATCGCCCGTACGCGAAAATCGGGCTTCGCCTTCGCTTCAATGACCTGCACCTGCAACCCTGCGTTCGCCAGGGTAACGGCTGCGGTCAGTCCTGCGGGCCCCGCACCGATTACAAGCGCATTGTACTCCATTGATAGAAATTACGGATTAAGCAGGCGTCCGGTCAACGCCTCGAGGTGTGTTGCTGCGCTTTCGAGCTGGAAGGCCGCTGCGGACACCTCAAGGGTGGCGACGGTCGCACCAATGCGGGCGAGAAGCACGTCTTCCCGGGTAATCAGGTCGTTCTCGAAACTGACCTCGGCGTTGCTCCGGCGTTCCTCGGCGAGTCGCAGTCCCGCTTCGGCTTCCGCGAGTTCCGCCTCGGCAACACGGACAGCCTCCACACGCTCGCGCACTTCAATGCGAAGCCCGTCTTCGGCGTCGATCAGCCCGCTCGTGGCCTGCGCAAGGTCTCCTGCCGCCTGCCGGATCCGCGCTGCCTGCGAACCGCCGTCGAAGAGCGAAAACTCGCTCGCGATCGTGAGCGTCAGATCCGTGTCCCAGCTGTCGCGCCAGTTGAACGAAAACGGTACCCGCCCGCCTGCGACTTCCGCACTCACGTTCAGGCCGATGTCCGGGTATCGCAGACGGTTCGTCCGCTCCGCGACAAAGAGGCCTACGGAGGCCTGTTCGCGCTGTATGCCGAGCGCGCGGAGTTCCGGCGAAAAGCGCATCGATTCTTCGAGTGCGTCCGCCTCCGCGATCTCCGGCGCACTCCGGCGTGGGGCGCTCACGAGCTCCGTCCCCTCGGGCACCTCGCTCCCGAGCAGGAACGACAGGCCCCGCCGCGCGCTTCGCATGCCCTGTTCAGCTGACACCCGCTGCCTGCGCACCGAAGCGAGCTCGGCTTCGACCTCGAGGACGTCCTGACGCGTGCGCACACCCGCGTCGAAACCTTCCCTGCGGTCGCGGGTAATCTGTTCCAGTGTTTCTTCCGCCTCCCGCAGCAATGAAGCCGTCTCGCGGGCCAGCACCAGCCCGAAGTAGGCCCTGCGCACTTCGGTTACGAGCTGCCGGTCGCGATCGGTCGCGTCA
>SKKC01000214.1 GCA_007121695.1 Spirochaetales bacterium
CAGCGGCGGGACTGGCTCCAGTTACACTGGACGCCTGAACACCGAAATCGCAGGAACAGGCGGGTAACTCCCTGGTATGCAGCAGCTTAGGAGCTACTCAACACCAGGGTGGCGGACAGTAAAGACGAGATACGACAGCAGCTGATCGAGCACGGCGTCGACCCGTTCGAAGCGACCGGACGACACCTGCCGCATCTCGTCTGCAGTCTGAACCCAGGGTCCGGGTACAATTTCGTCGGCGCAGTGCCCGGTGATCGCAGAGACCCCCTCCGGCGTCATTTCCAGGTGGAACTGAAGGCCGATAACCGTACGTCCAATCTGAAAAGCCTGATTTCGACAGCCCGGGCTTTCGGCCAGCAGTACCGCGTCTGCCGGAAGATCGAAGGTGTCACCATGCCAGTGAAAGACCTCTACCTCGTGCGGGAAACGGAACGGTAGCACGGCGCCCGCGTCTTGAGCGGCAGCCGGGGGGTTCGCGACTGCGCGCACCGGAAACCAGCCGATTTCCGCGTGCGTGTTCGGATACACCTGTGCCCCCATCGCAGCCGCTATCAGCTGGGCGCCGAGACAGACGCCGAGGACCGGAATACCTGCATCGATACACCTGCGTAGGTATGTCTTTTCGTCCCGCAGCCACGGGACCGCGTCTTCGTCCTGCACGCTCATTGGGCCACCCATGATAACGAGAAAATCGGTGTCCCCGGTCCCGGTGGGGACGGAGGCACCGTCGTAGAGTGCGGTCGTCACAAGCTCGAAGCCCGCGTGCTCGAGCCACGGCGCGATGCGTCCTGGGCCTTCGAAGGGTACATGCTGCAGTATACGCGCACGCATCAGTCGTGTTCTCCCCGGCTGACAACGGGTTCGGTCCCGAGAGCCTCGACGAAATACCAGTCTATGATTGCCCAGTGTGGATCGGTCCCTTCACGGTGCGCAAGCGCGTCGTCGAGGTTAATCCTGCGACCCTCGGCAACCTGCCCTGCCGTGAACGGTATGGGGTCAAGCGTCGTGTAATAGGTACGCGCTGCGTCCATACCCCGAGCGAGCAGTCTTCGCCCGGCAAACGGGCGATACCAGGCTCGCGCGGTAAATGGGTCGAGGAGCACCAGCGTAAAGTCGGACGCGCTACCCCCTGCGTCCAGGTGTGCGTCTACGATGCCCTGCGCAAGCCAGGCGCCCGCCGAGTGCGCAACGAGCGTTACCGGTACACTCACATCCGACGAGAGTGCCCTGCCGAGGTGGTAGCCCCGACCCGGGGCGAACAGACGTTGCGCTGAAGCCTCGCTCCAGTCGATGTAGGACACCCGGTCAGTGTCGTAGGCCAGGGACAGCACGCGAGCCGCCTCTGCCGCCCAGGTCTCGGGTCCCTCACCGCCGCCGTGTATCAGCAGCACGTCTGATCCGCGTATGGCCTCGCGCATGCCGGACTCCGGGGAAGGGAATGAAGCACAGCCCGAAAGCAGAACGACACACATAAGCAGCCATGTGATTGATCGCATGTTCATGAGGCAATAGTATACTGGCCATGCCGCATGTATCCCAGCACAGCTACGCACAGTTCGGAGAGGACAGAAAGCTTCATCGGCTTATTGGCGACTCAGATGGCGTGTACGTGGAGGTCGGAGGAAACAACGGCATTGAAGCAAGCAACACGTACTATTTCGAGAAGCTCGGCCGCCGGTGCATTCTCGTCGAGCCGATTCCCTACATGGTCGCGCAGATCCGGAACAACCGTCGGTGTACCGTTATTGAAGCTGCCGCCGACGAGCAGTCCGGCACGGCAGAGTTTGTCGTTGCCCGGGGTGGTGAAACGCTTTCTACGCTCGACAACGAAAACCGCTTCCGGTCGAGGGTGGACGAGCACCCGGATCAGGAGCGCATTACCGTACGTACCGAGACGCTCGATCGCATACTCGAAGAAGCCGGGCTTGCCGAAGGCCGCGACCGCATCGATCTCCTGTCGATCGACGTCGAGGGGAACGAACTGCGCGCGCTTCGGGGGCTTACCGTCGCTCGCTGGTGCCCGAGGGTCATCATCCTTGAAGACAATTCGTTCGGCCGGGACCACTCGGTACAGGACAGCCTCCGGAAGGATAGCTACGTACGGTTCAAGGTTACGGGCGTGAACCACTGGTATTGCGCGGAAGCGGATACTGCGTTGAACACGTCGATGCGCCGGCTGCTCGCGACGTGGAAGGCGGCGCTTGTCCGTGCCTACGGAGCTGTTTCGGGCCGGGGACGGAACGCGATTTCACGTAATTCTCATAATTAGCTTGACCCCCGTTTGACTAATTCCATACCATCAGGCACAACACGTATAGGGTCGCAAACGCCGGAAGCGTCCGGGTGGTGACAGGCTGGACTGTGTGGCAGTCGTTTCGGACACGGCATACCTGCGACACACAGGAGGATCACATGATTCGAAACGTCGTAACGATGGTACTCGCCATCTCGCTTGTTCTTTCGGTTAGCGCGTTCGCAGCCGGACGACCTGAAGCAGGGCCTGCCGAAGATACGTCAGCGCTCGAACGGACGCCTGACGATCCGCGTCTCTTTCGCCCGGGACAACTGACCGTCGGTACTGGCGATCCGGTATTCCCACCCTGGATGCTCAACGACGACCCAGCCAGTGGTGAAGGGTTCGAGAACGCCATGATCTACGAGCTCGCCGCCGAGCTTGGGTTCAGCCGGGACCAGGTTGTGTGGGAACGCGGGCTTACCTTCGACCAGACGATTGCTCCGGGACCCAAACCCTTTGACTTTGCGATTCGTCAGATTTCGGTTACCGAGGAGCGCGAGCTGATCGTCGACTTCTCCATCGTGTACTTTCAGCCGGACAAAGCGGTGATCGCGCTCCCGACAAGCCCGGTTATCGGCGCACAGTCGTTTGCGGATCTTCGTGGTGCGCGCTGGGGTGCAACGATAGGCACTACCGATCTTGACTACCTCGAAAACATTCTTGGCATTACCAATGTGCAGGTATTCGACGACCAGGCGGGTACCTTCCAGGCAATGCAGGGTGGTCTGATCGACGCGACGGTTGCGGCTCTGCCAAGCGCGATTTTCGTAACCGGCGTACAGGTGCCCGAAACCGAGATCGTCGCCCTGCTGCCTGCAGATCCGAACGACCGTGGACATGGTCTGCTATTCCAGCAGGATAATCCGCTTGTTGACTGGATCAACGAAGGGCTGCAGGCGATTATCGATCGCGGAGTAATCGATGATCTTATTGAACGCTACCTGCTCCCCGAAGAGGAAATTCCGGAGATCACAGGGTGAGTTCAGACGCACGCGTGCCGGCGCCGCCGGCACGCCGCACTCCCAGCCTGAAAGAACGCCTCGTACCAGCACTCATAAGCGTGGTCAGCGTGACGGTGTTCTTCGGTACCATCGCGTGGCTCGTGACCAGCGCCGAACAGTGGCCACGTATCCGGTTTCAGTTCTTTAACCCCGACGCCATAATGGCTGCGTTTCCGAATGTACTTCGTGGATTCGGCATTAACATGATGGTGTGGGCCATCGCGCTCGTCGCGATCGGCGTCTGGGCGTTGATTCTGGCCGTGTTCAGATCGCTGAACGGGCCGATTCTGGCACCTCTGAAAGTATTCTCGATCGTGTATATAGATCTTCTACGAGGCATCCCATCCCTGCTGCTGGTTCTCCTGTTCGGGTTCGGTGTACCGGCTCTGCAGATTCCGGGGCTACCGCGCAGCAGCCTGTTCTGGGGTTCCGTAGCGATGGTTCTCGGGTACTCGGCCTACGCGGCCGAGGTCTACCGCTCCGGTATGGAAGCCGTCCACGACGGACAGCGCGCGGCAGCGAAGGCACTCGGTCTGTCGCAATGGCAGACCCTCTACTACGCGATCATTCCGCAGGCTGTGCGAAACGTGCTCCCCGCGCTCCTGAACCTCGCTGTCGCGCTGCAGAAAGACGTTGCGCTTCTAAGCGTTATCGGCGTCCGGGACGCGGTTCGCGAAGCGCAGATCTACACCGCCCGAACCTTTAATTATTCGTCGCTCATTGCGGCAGCAATTCTGTTCCTTATCGCAACCATACCCATGGCCCGAATAACCGACTACGTCGCCCGCAAGGATCAGGAACGACGACTGCAGAGGACGGTATGAGCATGAACCGTGTAGAAATCTCGTCTCTGACCAAATACTACGGAACGAATCTCGTACTTGACGAAGTCAGCCTCGCAGTCAAGGAGCATGAAGTGGTGTGTCTCATCGGTGCATCCGGCTCCGGGAAGTCGACCCTGCTTCGCTGTGTAAACAAGCTCGTCCCGTTCGATCACGGTGATATCAGCATTGACGGTGTCTCCATCTTCAGCGAACAGTTTAATAACAACGAACTGCATAAGCGTGTAGGCATCGTGTTTCAGGCGTACAACCTCTTTCCCCACATAAACGTCCTGAACAACATTACGCTCGCTCCGAGGAAGGTTCATGGGGTCGGGCGCGAGGAAAGCGAAGAACGAGCCATGAAACTGCTGGAACTCTTCGGCATGCAGGGCTACGAGCGAAGCTATCCCGAACAGCTTTCGGGTGGTCAGCAGCAGCGGGTAGCCATCGTTCGGGCTCTCGCGACACAGCCAGACGTGCTTATGCTCGACGAAGTCACGGCTGCCCTGGACCCGGAACTCATCGGCGGTGTCCTGAAAGTCATCAAGGATCTGAAGACACAGGGCATGACCATGTTGATCGTGACACACGAAATGGGTTTTGCCCGCGATGTAGCCGACAGGGTCTGCTTTCTTGAAGGCGGGCGGATACTCGAGGAAGCCCCACCGGACAAGCTCTTTTCCGCACCCGAAAATCCGCGCACGCACCAGTTTCTGCAGCGCATTATCGAAGCTGGCCGACTGTAGCTGCAGTTTGGCCACCATATACCCGACAATCCACCGGAAGCCTCCCGCAGGGTTCGCCGTGAGCGAAAATGTCAAATACCGGGTGCTTCCGGTCATTCCGTTCGCCGGGGTTCCGGGATACCCTGCGCGTCATGAGTACACGTAAACGCTACGCAGTGGTCGGTGTTGGTGGTCGGAGTAAAATGTATGTGAAGGCTCTCGCCTCGACTCACAGGGAACACGGCGAACTCGTCGCCCTGTGCGATCCGAATTCGGTCCGGCTTGAATATGCAAACGAGCAGTTATCCGAAGAGTTCGGCGCGAACCCGGTTGCAACCTACAGCCCACGCGACTTCGAAACCATGATTTCGCGCGAGCGTGTCGATACAGTCATTGTCACAAGCATAGACCGGACGCATCACGACTACATAGTTCGGGCGATGGACGCTGGCTGCGACGCCATCTCCGAAAAGCCCATGACAGTTGACGCCGAAAAATGCAGCGCGATTAATGATGCGATACGACGGACAGGTAAGAACCTGACTGTGACCTTCAACTACCGCTACGCACCACGGAACTCCCGGGTGAAGGAAGTTCTTCTGTCCGGCGCAATCGGAGAAATCAAGAGCGTGCACTTCGAGTGGCTGCTCGATACGAGCCACGGCGCGGATTACTTTCGCCGCTGGCACCGCGACAAACGCAACTCGGGCGGTCTCATGGTGCACAAAGCGACACATCACTTCGATCTGGTCAACTGGTGGATTAATTCCACGCCGAAGTCGGTGTTCGCCGTTGGAGATCTGGTGTTCTACGGGAAAGAGAATGCCGAGAAACGAGGCCTTACCGAGTTCTACGACCGTTCCACCGGCAACAGTATCGCACGCCGGGACCCCTTCGCGCTCCACATGGACTCAAAGGAAAAACTTCGACGAACATACCTCGAGGCGGAACACGAAGACGGATACCGTCGTGATCAGAGCGTGTTTTCGGACGGTATTTCGATAGAAGACGATATGTCCGTTCTTGTGCGCTACAACAGCGGCGCGTCGATGACCTATCACCTGACGGCGTACTCTCCGTGGGAAGGATTTCGCATCGCGTTTAACGGAACTAAAGGCCGACTCGAATATAATGTTACCGAGGTCTCGTATATATCGACCTCGGACTCCGATATCCATGGAGAACAGGCCATCGACAAAAAGGGTCACCCTGCCGACATCCCGGCCGAGCTTGTTCTGCACCGACACTGGCAGGAACCTGAATACATTCCGTTCGAGCAGACGGACGAAAGCGGCCATGGCGGCGGGGATACGCGCCTGTTGAACGATCTGTTCATTGGTGGAGAACGCGACCCCCTGGGTCGGGCTGCGGATCACGTCGCTGGCACCGACTCCATCCTCACGGGCATTGCGGCGAATATTGCCATGGCCGAGAAGCGTCCTGTAGACGTCAACGAGCTCAGGAATCGGGTGCAGGGGTAATCGTGCGTGGCGGCGGATCCGCAGGTCGGCGGACCCACAGGTCGGGCCGTCAGACCGGCACGTTGGGCCAGCGACGCCTCCACTGATCGGGCGACTCCCCATGCGCGGCACGGAATGCGCGGCTGAATGACGCAACTTCGGAATATCCGCATGCTTCGGCGACGAGCGCAACCGGGTTTTCGCCCCGGGAAAGAAGCTGTCGCGCCCGTTCCATGCGCATGTTTCGTAGAAGCTCCCGGGGCGAAGTCGAACGCAGGCGTTCGACCAGCCGACGAAAATGAGCAACCGAGTAGCCGCAGTATCGGGCGATATCCTCAACGGACAGGCCCTCGTGCATATGTTCGGCAAAGTACGAGAATCCCTGCTGCAGCGTCTGACGAACCACCGAAAGATCGTCCGTGCGTGGGGGAACGCGCCCGGGGTTGCCACGCAACACGTACTCGCTCAGACGGAGGACAAGTGAGTCGGCCTGAAGATCGACAAGTCTGTCGCCGTGTCGAATTCCCTCTGCCAGTTCGTTCACCGCAGACCTGATCCAGGAAATATCCGACTCCCGGATTGCGGTGTGCAGGAACTGATCGGTATGAGACGCCTGCTCAAGCAATTCGGGAACCTTATCCGCGTGGAGTACGGCAACTTCGCACGGCAATTCACTGGCAGCGGTCCAGCCGTGTGACTGCTCTGCCCGAAATACCCACAACCGTGGAGCATCAGCATCACGCGCACCACCGGGAAACAGGGGATGCGCGTCACCCGAGAGAATCGCCTGAAACTCCCAGTACACCCGCGCGTAGGGCATGAGAGGTCTCGAGTAATAGTTGCGCAGACCCGTACCGATATAGTAGACCATCGCTTCCTGCAGAATTGAAAAACACGGCGAAACATGTCAATACTCACGAAGCATTGTGAGGCAAGGTCATGCAAGCCCGACAGTTCAGACGAATAATACGTAGTGCCCTGTGGGCAACTCTCGCAGGAGTAACAACCATGTGCGCACACACGGAACCCGATACAACGATTCCGTTTCGAACCACCCTTGAACAGGCACCGACTTCGAATTTCACCGAAGAGGCGGCTAACCGTTTGCGTCAGCACCTCCCGTCGCTCGGCGAAGAATGGAGCCGGGATGCGCGCGAGGATTACGACTCGTATCGGAACCACTGGCAGTTTGCGCTTGATTTCCACACGATTGCAGCAGGCAGCGTCGATACCGACGACGGTGAAGACGTGTTCGTGCAGATACTGAGTGGCAGTTCCGGAGACGCATCCGAACAGCCCGTTGTGTTTTTTATCCACGGCTATCTCGATCACACCGCCACGAATCGC
>SKKC01000204.1 GCA_007121695.1 Spirochaetales bacterium
AAGACGAACATCGCCACGAGGTTGAAGTACTGGCCGAGCAGCGGAATTTCAACCTGACTGAGCGGGTCGAACACCTGCGACGCACCGAAGCCCATCTGCAGCGAGAAAAACTGGCCTGAGGTTTGAAATGCGGCAAAAATCAGTGTCATAAACAAACCGATGATGAGCCCTATCAGCCCTTCCCCCACGAGCATCGCAACATAGCCGAGCCCGGTTTCAGGAAGGGGATACAGATCCGCAGATACCCATGGAAACACGACATATGCGGTCATGAACGCCAGTCCGATCTTTGCGATGGCGGGAATACCCTGACTGCCAATGAGCGGCGCCGTAAACGTGATCAGAATGATCCGGGCGAAGAGCAGAAAGAACACCTGACTGTTGGCGGCCAGCTCGAAAAGGTTCATGCGCAGTCCGTTACCTCACCAGCCCCGGAATCTGAGCCATAATATTCTCCGTGAATACCACCAGGACGCTGAACATCCAGGGGCCAAAAAACAGAAGCGCCAGCATAATGGCGACGATCTTCGGTACAAAGGTCAGGGTCTGCTCCTGAATGCTCGTCGTCGCCTGCAGTATCGAAACAATGAGTCCGACCAGCATACCGATGAGCAGCACCGGAGCAGCCAGAATAAGAATCTGCAACACCGATGTGCGAAGCAGCTGTACTACGTGTCCCAGGGACATCATGATCTATACCTCCTCACAGAAAACTTGCGACCAACTGCTGTGTCAGCAGTGTCCATCCATCAATGAGCACAAAAAGAATCAGTTTGAACGGAAGCGAAATCATGATTGGCGGTAACATGATCATACCCATGGACATAAGGGTTGAAGCGACAACCATGTCAATGACAATGAAGGGAACGAACAGCAGAATACCGATCTGAAACGCAACCGTCATCTCATGGAGTATAAACGCCGGAATAAGCACGTAGGTGGGAACCTCCGACAGGTTCGACGGACGGGGAAGGCCGGCCATGCGCATGAACAGGCGGATATTGTCGGGGTTCCCGTGCATCTGCCGATACATGAAATGCCGCATTGGTCCCTCGAAGTTCTCGTACGCCTCTTCGAGGCCGATCTCACCATCCGAAAGAGGAACAAACGCTTCGTCGTACACCTGCTGCAACGTCGGAAACATAATGAACAGCGTCATGAAGAGAGCCACTCCCATAAGCACCTGACTGGGTGGCACCTGCTGCAGACTCAGCGCACGCTTCACGAAATCGAGTACTATCGCGATCCGGAGAAAACTGGTCAGGAGAATGATGATCGAAGGGGCCAGACTCAGGACAGCAAGAATAAGCAGAATCTGCAGACTCAGGCCGACTTCCTGGTCGCTGGCAGCATCCCTGACCGATATATCTATGAACGGTATTCCAAGCGCGTCCTCACCCGGTGCAGTCTGCGCGTGAAGCTCCACCGCGGGAGTACATATGAGAAGCAGCAGTACAATTGCTGGTACGGCGCGAAAACGTTTCATGCGCGCCTCCTACAGCTGCCGCAGTCGTTCGCGCTGTTCCGCATAGAAGCCCGAAGATGCCCCGACTGCTTCCGGCTCGCGCGGTGGCGATGCAGGCTCCGTACGGGATGTCGTCGCGGGTTCGCGAACGGATGCCCCTGCGCTGCGTCCTCGACTCAGCATGTCGCCCAGCAGATCGCCAAAGCGACGTGTCGCGCCAGCACCGGAGGACGAGCGACGTGATGCGGCTTCGAGAAGCAGTTCGTCTATGGTTTCCGAGTTCGTCACTTCGGTAATCAGGTTTACCGAATGCTCGGACGAGCCCACGAGCAGCACCTGCCCGCCTACCTCGACCAGGTGTATGCTTCGACCCGCTGCAAGCTGCGTCGTTCCGAGAACCTGCAGCGCGCTCGAATGCGGCAAATTTCTGTTCGAAGCACGGCGGAGCACGTAGAAGAGCGCGTAAATAACGCAGATAACAAAGCCGAGTACCAGCATCATGCGAATAAAATCAGCTGCACCGAAACTGGCTATGTCTCCAGCTGTGTCGTCTGCGACCGTGTCGTCATCGGCAAATATGAGTGTCGTTTCGTCTATGCGGTTTGCGCTCGTAGTATCGGTATCGACCGACGGTGTCTGTGTTTCAGCGTCCTGTGCTACTACCGGCACAGCCCAGAATACAACAAACACCACAATGAGCATTGTGGTTTGTCTCAACGTTCCCCTCCCGTCACGTTGCTGTGTATGTCAAACAACTACTTCAAAACGGGTCTGCAGTCCCATTTCCAAGCAGCGCTTAAGCCTCGCACTCAACGAGACTCTCTGTCCAGTATCCTCCCTGAAAAACTTTTATGTCATATTATTGACACGCTCCATGGGCGACACGATTTCGGTTACGCGCACGCCGAAGTTTTCGTCGATAACAACAACCTCGCCCTTCGCGATAAGTTTGTGATTCACGAGTATATCAACCGGCTCACCGGCAAGTTTATCGAGTTCTATAATGGTGCCTTCGCCCATGCCCAGGATTTCCTTAATGAGTTTCCGGGTCCGTCCGAGCTCGACGGTCATTTCCATATACACGTCCATGAGCAGGCTGATATTACCCTGCTCCGCTGACGAGGAACCCGACTGAAGGTTCGGAAACTGCACACTCTGCACGCTCGGCCCCATTCCCTGCTGTCCTCCAAACATGCCCGCCATGGGATCCTGTCCGCCACCCTGCGGCCCCATGGCCTGAGCACCAAACCCGCCTCCTGCACTCTGTGGCTGCGGCTGGGCCTGATGCTGTGGCGACGGATTCGAGGCAGGCGTCGCCGGCATTGCCTCCACGCCAGCGACAGCTTCCACGATAGCTCTGTCAAACACCTCGTAGATGGTTGTTTCGGTTTCGTCGATCGTGACGGGATACTCGACAATCGCAAAATCGCCCGTCGGCAGATCGAAATCGTCTTTCCCGAGGAGCTGTCCCTCAGGAGAACCGGTCATGGCGGTTACACCGGCCTCGTCACCCAGCGCGGTCGAAACAGGACCGTGTATCTGGCTGAATGCCTCCTGAAGTGCATTCAGGGCTGCGTCGTCGAGCTCAACACCTTCCTGCCCCATCATGGGTCCGGCAACCGCAAGCGCGGTTTCCGTAGAAAGAAAGAACGCGTGGTCGCCGTTTACACCGTCCGTGTAGGGCATGCGAATCTGGACCATTTCGTCGTCCATTTCGCCGTACAGGGCGTCACGACGCACTGAACGAACCGTCGGCCTGTCCATTGAAACGGTGGTGTTTACCAGCATGGAAAAATTGGATCCCTGCGAGTCAACGGTAGCCTGAATGACGCCAGAAAAGGCTTTTATCTGTGTATCAGAGATGCCGTCTGCCGGCCCGGCCTGTGGCTCCTCATCGAAGTCCATGCCGCCGGAACCTTGTAACAATGCATCTATTTCGTCTTGAGACAGGCTTCCGTCGCTCATGTCCTACTCCTCTCCTTCAACCGCGAGTTCTTCGAACTCTTCCTGCGCAATATCTTCGAGCTGTTCTATAATCTGAACGGCAAGCTTGTTTCTCACCTGCCCCGGTTTAAACCTGAACTTCGGCTTGTTCCCGATATTCAGGTTCATGGGATCGCCAACGTGCACGTCGGGAAGCCGTATCACGTCTCCCGCCCGAAGGCTCAGTACATCCCTGACCGTCAGGTCCATCTTGCCGATTTCCGCGACAATATCAACCGCTATGGTCGACAGGCGTTCGCGCAGAATGTTCAGGTTCTCGGTGGTCGTACCCCGTCGCACCGAACTGTACCAGTACTGGGCACTCAATTTGGATATAATCGGCTCAATGGTCAGATAGGGAATACAGAAGTTCATCATCCCCTCGACGTCCCCGACCTTTGTCTCGAGGGTCACGAGCACGACCATTTCCGTCGGGGGGACGATCTGTGCGAACTGCGGATTCGTTTCTATGTTTCCAAGCCGCGGCCGCAGGTCGATTACCTGGCTCCATGCTTCACGTACGTTCCCGAGGATGCGAACGATAATGCCCTCCATAACGGAGTTTTCAATATCGGTCAGGTCACGGGTGACCTTGGCGCCTTCGCCCTGACCACCGAAAAGGCGATCGATAATGGAAAACGTAATCGCCGGATCGATTTCGAGAATGCTGTTGCCCTTCAGCGGATCCATGTTGATAATGGCAAGCGTCGTCGGATTCGGGATACTGCGAATGAACTCTTCGTAGGTCAACTGGTCGACGCTCGCGACGTGAACCTGAACCAGACTTCTCAGCTGCGCGCTCAGCGAGGTCGTCGTCAGGCGCGCAAATGTCTCGTGCATGATGCTCACGGTGCGGATCTGTTCCTTGGAAAACTTGTCCGGTCGCTTGAAGTCGTATATTTTGATCTTGCGTTGATCGGCAGGCTGCTGGACTTCTTCGGTTTCAATATCCCCGGAAGAAATTGCGGTCAGAAGCTGATCAATTTCATCCTGAGACAGGACTTCCGTCATGTTCCCACTCCCCGCCGATAACTATACCGGGTTTTTCGCAACGAATCAATTCGTCATTACATTCCCAGAACCTGGAACTCGTCGAACAACACTTGCCTGATCGGGCGGCCAATCATGATCGCGTTCAGCTCTTCCATGAGTTCGGCCTTCAGGGCTTCCTCATTCTCCGGGCGTAGTGCATCTACCGTGCGACGGGCGAAAAAGTTCCTCGACCGGTCTCTCAGCTGCGGAGTTCTCTGCGACAACTCGGCTGCAATGCGTGCGTTTCCCTCTTCGTAGCCGAGCTGAAGCTGCACGACAAACATGGCGCCGTCGGAAGTCGTCCCGCGTATTTCTCCGAGGCCGCTGAAAAACGAGGGAAGTGGAAGCGCCTCTGCCATGACCTCGCTCGACGGAATAAACGCCTGCCCAGCCGGCTCGTCGCCCTGAAGAATATTCAGGGTTACCACGACGACGGTAACAATGAACAGAATCGCTCCAATGACGATCGCAACCCACTTGAGTATCTGTATCGCGAGGCCGGAAAGTACGCCGCCCTTTTTCTCCGCTGACTCTTCCGAGCCAAGATCATCTTCACTGTCGAAAATATCATCCGACATCGTAGCTACTCCTTACAGATTCCCGTCGCTGAGAATAATGACGTCGACGCGACGGTTGTACGCTCGACCTTCCGCGGTCTGGTTGGTAAACAGCGGTTGCTGCTCGCCAAGGGACATCACCTGGAACCGCTCTTCGGGGGCGCCAAAGTCAACGAGATATCGCAGAACGTTCAGTGATCGCCCCGCACCTAGATGCCAGTTCGTGGGCCACGGCCCGAAGGGATCGGTTGGTTCGCTGTCGGTGTGCCCCTCGATGCGAAAGAACCGCCCGGCGACCGAATCGCTCTGCAGAAGATCCGACAGGTTTTGCAGCACCACGCGGGATCGCTCTATGTCGATCTCCGCGCTGGCCGTTCGAAAAAACGAATCCGCGGCGAGCGAGATAACCAGGCCCCGTTCATCACGGGTAACCCTGACCCGATTCGACCGTATCTCCGGTTCGAAGAGACTGATCGCCTGTCTGCGAGCTTCGTCGAGCGAGCGTCCCACCCTGCGGGACGGAAGCTGGAGAATGTTGTTCCCGAGCTCGGCGAGCGGACCGACTTCGAGGGTGTTTCCACCCTGGAACGTGCCAAGGCCGGGAAAGGACGCAAGTACCAGTCGGAGTTCGTATCCGTCAATTTCCGCAGTCGTGAACAGAAGTACAAAAAACGTCAGCAGGAGCGTTGTCATGTCTCCATAGGTCAGCAGCCAGTCTGCCGCGCCTTCTGACTTTCTTTCCTTTTTCTTCACACCTGGCATAGCTGTATCCCGTATGCGTCAGTCACGCACACTCTCCTGACGGATTGCCTCACGCTGCTTCGGCGGCAGAAAACTGACGAGTTTCTCAAGTAGAATACGGGGGTTGTCGCCGCTCTGTATGCTCAGAATACCTTCTACAACAATTTCTTTCACCCGGGTTTCGTCCCGGTTCCTGTCTTCGAGCTTGTTCTTCAGCGGAACCAGGATAAGGTTCGCGAAAATGGAGCCGTACATGGTCGTAATCAGCGCCAGCGACATACCTGATCCGATCGCATCCGGGTCGTCACCGAGCGCCTGCAACATGGCGATAAGACCGGCGAGTGTGCCTATCATCCCAAAGGCGGGTGCAATTTTGCCCCAGTCGTCGAACAGCTTGATTCCGGTGTCGTGGCGCTCCTGAAGCTGGTTCAGGTCGTTGTACAGAATGCTTTTAATGATATCCGGGTCGGTGCCGTCAACGACCAGCTGTATGCCCTTGCGCATGAACTCGTCTTCCACTTCGTCGAGATTGTCCTCGAGCGCCAGAAGTCCTTCGCGACGGGCACGTTCGGAGAACGCGACAAGATCGGAAATTATCTTTTCTTCCTTCAGATCCGGCGTCTTTATCGTCAGATTGACGTAGCGCATGACGCCGAGCATACGACTTAAGGGGTTGGACACAAGCATGGCGGCAAAGCTACCGCCAATAACCATAATGAACGACGCGAGATCAATGTACGCGCCGAGCAGGCCTCCGCTTGTGAGAATGGACATGAGGATAAGAAGGAAGCCGGAAATTATGCCAATTATCGTACCGAGATCCATACCGTCTTCCTACTCCTCGTTCTTGAAGCCGCCAATACGGCGCCTGTACTCGACGATTCGGTCAATGATCTGCTGCACCTGCTCTTTCACAATGAGCCGTTTCCCCGAAAGCATTACCAGCGTGGTATCGGGGTTCGTTTCAATGTACTCAATCTGGTGCGGGTTTACAAAGTACTCCCGATCGTCCAGACGCGTTACGCAGATCATCTAAACCTCTTCATCATACGGATTTACTGCTTCAGTGTTAATACTTCCTGCAACATCTGGTCGGCCGTACGGATCGTACGACTATTTGCCTGGAAGCCACGTTGCGTCACGATCATGTCCGTAAACGACTCTGAAAGGTCCACGTTACTCATTTCGAGGGCTCCCGAGATAATCATGCCTCGTCCGGCTGCGCCAGCAGGCGCCACGTCCGCCTGTCCACTATTGATGGTCGTAGCAAAGTTGGTATCGCCAACCCGTTCGAGCCCGCCCGGGTTCGTGAAACTCGCCAGCGCGATCTGTCCGAGAGCCCGGTTTGTACCGTTGGAGAAGATGCCTGTTACGGTCCCCGTCTGATCGATACGAAAATCTTCGAGATAGCCCATGCCATATCCGTTCTGCTCGAAAATCCGGAGACTGCTCGGCGAACTGAACTGCGTCATTGCATTCGTGAATGATCCTGCCTCGCCAAGGTTCAGCGTAAATGTCTGTGTCTGCACACCATCAACTTCGGGAAGTCCGGTATCCGGATCGATCGGAATCGAGCTTTCGGGCACCTCGAAGGTCATGTCAACGGTCAGCTCACCGTCTGTATCTTCGCCACCTTCGTCGTTAAACACCCGGCGAAGCGTCCCGTCATTCGCAAACTCGACGAAAAACCGCTCCGTGTCAGCACTATCGACCCCGGCTACCGAAAGATTCTGCAGCGGCTGTTCATCTTCGCCGGGGTTCATGACGACACTCACTTCCCACTGATTCGGTTGTCCTGGAACACGGGCAAAGTCGAGACGAAGCTCATGAGTCGTTCCGAAGCTGTCGAAAATCTCCTGC
>SKKC01000016.1 GCA_007121695.1 Spirochaetales bacterium
TCGACCGACGTTCGCGAGCCCGATTGAGTTCAGCAGCCCCGATGTCGTCTCGATTATTCGAGGGATAGCATTGCCCGGACGGGGTTCCCATGTTACAGCCTTGGTAAAGAGGGCGCCAATACTGTTCAGATCGATAAGTTTCTCGTATTCACTGCCGTAACCAAAGGTTCCGGATGCTACTCCGACCGGATTCGGTATCCGGCACGTGCCGACACGTACGCTCAGGTCCATACGATCTCCCGGGAGTCAAAGATCGGCCCTTCCGTACAGACACGCGCGTACCGTTTCGGGTCGTGAATCGGTATCACACAGCCCATGCAGGCTCCGACCGCGCAGCCCATGGTCTGTTCGATGCTGACCCAGCACTGTCTCTGTGTGTTTTCTGCATGAACGGCGAGCGCACTCAGCATGGGCATGGGTCCACAGGCGAAATATTCCGATTTCTCGACAGTTCCCGATCGCTCGTAGTCGACAAGTGCATCGATCGTCGTTCCGTGGAAGCCCTTACTGCCGTCGTCGGTGGCGATAATGGTTTCGACCTGCTCGAGTATGGGGATGTCCGGAATCAGCGAGGCGTCACGGGCTCCGAGAAGCAGGAGCGGCTGTCTGTCGAGTGCTGACAGGGCTTCGGCGAGAAAGAACATGGGGCCCATACCGATACCACCAGCGAGTAAGACAGGACGATGGTCTTCGGTAGCAGCCGGAAACGCCTTTCCAAGCGGTGCGAGCAGATCCAGCTGATCGCCCGTCTGCATGGTCGACAGATACCGGGTTACCTCGCCTCGACGTTCGTAGATAACTTCTATCGTCGAGTCGCCCTTGCTGTAACTGCTGACCGCAAACGGGCGACGTAGCAACGCGCGGGTTCCTGCCGGCGGGCGAATCGTGAGAAACTGCCCGGGAAGCGGCGCCGGATATTGATCCGGCCACAGCAACCGCATGCAGTAGTACTTCTCGCATATCGGGTAATTCTGGAGAACGGTGCTCGGGAAGTGTTCCATAGTCGCTGGTATGATCCTGTGTCGCGATCGTAATCCGAACGGCTTGCGACTGTAAATAACAGGGCCTATACTGTGCTCAAGTATCGATAAAGGATTACAAAAATCGCAATGGTGAATAACCGTGCCGAACATCTGAAGAAGCGCATGCAGATTCTGACGGAGTCTTTTGTTGCAAACCTTCCCTCGCGTCTCGAAGAACTGCAGACGCTGATCGTTGCCTCGCTTTCCTCGCCAGATGATCATGACACCCTGTTTAGCGCCCGCATGTCCGCGCACAAGATTGCCGGAGGCGCAGGTACATTCGGTTTTGACGACCTGGGCAACGTGTGTCGCAGTATCGAAAACCTGCTTGACCCGACCGAAACCGATCTGAACAGTACGGAAAGCAAGGCTGCCTTGATGCGTTACAGCGAGGAGCTCGCAACCGTTCCGCTGGGATCGGACAACGAGCTGGCTGAGGTTGAAGTGCTCGAATCGTTTTCCGAGGATGCTGAAGGATCACCCGAAGTGGAAGCCGCAACACACGAACACATACTTGTGCTCGACAGGACCGTGACTGATTCCGAGAATCTTGTTCAGCAGCTGAAGCACTTCGGTCTTCAGGCAACCTGCGTCACGACCATACAGGAGGTCGAGTCGTATCTCTCGAACGACTGTCTGGTGATTCTCTGCGCTGACCTGGACACCATACGGGAGCTCGACACGACCAGGGCTCTTCGCACGCTGGTAGATGCGCACGAACACAGATTCTCGTGGATAGCAATGGCTGAAGCAGACGGTTTTGAGCAACGCATAGACGCTGTACGCCGCGGGGCGGTGGAGTTTTTTATACAACCGGTCGATGTGTCCGAGCTCATGGATAAAATTCGCAGCGTCGTATCGCTTGCACACCCCGAACCGATACATGTTCTGATCGTCGACGACGATATAGACCAGGTTTCTGCAACGGCGTACACGCTTCAACAGGCGGGCATGATCACTTCGGTGGCTTCGAATCCCGCACAGGTTTTTTCGATAATGATCGAGGCGAAACCGGAACTCGTGATCATGGACATGTACATGCCTGAATGCACAGGCATAGAACTTGCCCGACTCATACGACAACAGAAGTCATTCGTCGGCATTCCCATCATCTTTCTGTCTGTCGAGTCGGATACCGCCAGGCACATCGACGCAATGAGCGAGGGGGGCGACGACTTTCTCGTGAAGCCCGTTCGTGCCGAGTACCTAGTCGGCAAAATACGCATGCGGGCGAACAGGGCGCGCGAAATGCGCTTTTTCATGGAGCACGACTCGCTGACCGGTCTGTTGAATCATTCGCACCTGAAACAGCGTCTGAGCGAGGAGATACACAGAGCGTCGCGCATCGGAACGAATCTGACCTTCGCCATGATCGATCTGGATCATTTCAAGTCTGTAAACGATACCTACGGACACCTGACTGGGGATCGTGTTCTGAAGAGTCTGAGTCGGATGCTGCAGGACCGGCTTCGCAAAACGGATACGATCGGGCGATATGGGGGTGAAGAGTTTGGTGTCATACTGTTTCACGCAACCATCGCTGACGCACGCGAGATCATGAACGATCTCAGAGAGTCCTTTGCACAGGTTACGCATCACGCCACGAACGGACAGTTCAGGGTGACCTTCAGTTGTGGACTTGCGGCCTATCCCGAGCTTGCCGACGCAAAGCTGCTCGGAGATACTGCAGACAAGGCTCTGTACCGTGCGAAGGAGTCCGGCCGTAACCGTGTTGTCGCGGGATAGGCACGCGCGAGGAAAGGCACGCGCCATACGAGGAGTGAAACACATATGAAACCGCGAATTGATTCAGCTGTACAGTTTGTAACGAAGGTCGTATCTCAATGGGAAAGCGTCAGGACCGTAACGGTCATCGATAACGAAACGGAAATAGACGACCCGTATTTCTATCTGAGTTTTGACGTGTTCATAGACGGCGAGGTACCGGACGAAGCTGCCCGCGAACAGGCATTCAGCGGATGCGCAGCATTCGAAGCGACGAAACTCGGAACGAAAGACAGATTTCTCTTCGACGAGCTTCCGGTACGTCTCGAGTATAAACAGCAGGCGCGTATGGACGCGCTGCTTCAGTCTGGTGCGGACGCGTCGTTCGTCGCGTCCCGCGATACCGGGACCTACCTGTTTTACCGTCTCCTGAATGGACGCATTCTGCTGGATCGAACCGGCTGGATGGACACGGTTCGTCCGAAGATAACGAACTTGCCGGAAGCGTTCTGGATTTCGCTCCGTGAAGGTTACGTCTCGCGGACCGAACACGATCTGTCGGATCTGTCCGCCGCGCAGATACGCGACGACCGGCTGTTCTTTTTTCTCGCGCTCAGTGCCTTGCTCAAGGACGCCATGAGCTGCGTGTACGCCGAAAATCGCGCCTTTGAGCCGCCTCCGCGGTTCCTGTGGGCGACGCTCAAGGAACTCCCATCGCTGCCGGAGCAGTTTGTGACCCGATTCACGTACCTGTACACCGCCCGCGACAGCCAGGATATGGCGAGAACCCGCGAGATTGCCGAACTCGTGGTTCGATCGCTCATGTACGCGTCGTAGCCGCACCGGTTCGGCGTGATCCTGGCGCTATATGGAATAGGTCAACTGTTGACTGTGTTTCACCTGATCGAGCGCCAGCTTGTCGAGCGTAAGATTCAGTTTCTCGTGAAGCATACCAGAGACATCGTTCCAGAAAAAGGACAGGGTATCGGCGCAGGAGTTATCCGGAGTGACCTCCAGCGGTCCTTCCAGGTGCTGGAGAATCTCAAGAACGGTAATCTGAGCCGGGTTCCGCGCGAGCGAGTATCCGCCGTGCGCGCCCCGGAAGCTTTCGACCAGGCCGGCCTTCTTGAGCATGACCAGAATCTGCTCAAGATAGTGCTGGGGTATGCTGTGCGGCTTCGCGATGGCCTTGATCTGTGTCGATCCCTGTTGCCACCGGTTCGCAAGTTCGACCATTGCCGTCAAACCATATACACCTTTCGCTGATACACTAAACACAGGCGTTCCTCCTCGTCGCAGACAGCTGCGCGCACGGTACTCTTAATCTTATGTCTTAAAGTAGAGTACCTTCTGAAATACGTAACGTCAAGGCGTACAATTTAATCGTATAATCTATTCTCAGGTAAAATTTACGATGATCACCCAAAATTCTCGATCGCATCCTGAATTTCGCCACGAGGCCAGTCCTGAAGGCAGCCGAAACCCGGAAGAAACACCCAGGAAGCGTGTCTCAGGCGGTCTCCCCGAGCGACCCGCGCTGCGGCTGTCGGCCCGTAGGTCCGTATCAGTTTCTGTATCAGGGTCGACTCCGCCGCTTCGTATTCACGAGTCCCGGCGCAATGGTCGCAGCCCGCACATCCGTCGCTGCGTGCGCCGAATGCCTCGAGGATGGACTCCCGACGACACCTGTCGTCGTACATGAACTTCTCCATTCGAGTGTCGGTTGCTGGTTGTCCGGAACCGTTTCGACCCGGTGCGACCAGGAGGATTGCAGAAGCAGCCTGTTTGTCGCGGCCCGCTCGACCCGCTTCCTGCACGTAGGCTTCTATTGTCGACGGCGCCTGCGTATGCACGACGGTTCGTATGTTACTTTTATCGACGCCCATACCGTACGCACACGTCGCACACAATACCGCATCGTCGGCACGAAAGAACCACTCTTCGATGCGTGTGCGTTCGTCCGACGGTAGACCTGCGTGATACGCACGGACGTTCCTGATCCGCGTATGTGCGGATAAATGCCGTGCGACGCGCTCGGTTTCGCCACGGGTTCGGCAGAATACGATTGCGGGGAGTTGAAAGGCGTCCCCGGCCTTGTGCACGAGAAATGGATCGGGTTCGGGACAGACGTACGCGTATTGAAAGCCCTCAGTGAGGCTGTGGAGGACGCTTACGACGGGAATGACGGTATATCGCAGCTCCGGGCGGTCGGGATGCGCAATAATGTGATGCACCGGTTCATGTTCAAAGAGTGTTTCGCCGAGCCCGGAGAGCGTGCGGGCCGACGCGGTCGCCGTGAACGCCACGACTACCGGCAGGTTTCGCAACAGGCTGCCGAGTTTCAGGTAGGATTCACGGAAACTGCTGCCCCATTCCGTGACACAATGTGCTTCATCGATTACCGCAAGCCCGAACCCGCATGCTTCGACAGCCTCTCGACCGAAGGAACTGTCGAGTACTTCCGGACTCGCGAGTACGGCGTCGAGATCTCCGGTCCTGCAGGTCTGTACGATGTCGCTTCGTTCCCGTTTCGTCTGCCCGCCCCGGAATACCGCGATTCTGAGTCCCGCCTCCCGCATGCGGCGTTGCTGGTCGGCGATCAGCGACAGTAAGGGGTATACGATAAGCGTAGGCTTCTCGAGAATCGAGGCCGGAAGCTGGAAACAGAGGCTCTTCCCACCGCCGGTCGGCAGAACCGCTACGAGTCTCCGGGCATGTTCCTCGTCCCCCCGGCACGCATTGAGTATTGTTCCTGCCACCAGACGCTGGTAGGGGTACAGCGAACGCGTTCCGAAGCGCGAGCGTGCCTCGTCTAACAGATAGTCGTTCATATCAGTCTATACGCCCGGACGGATGCGCTTGATTGCGATTAAAAAACCTGATCGGTATAATCATGGCATATCATGCACGCCCAACCCGACATCTACTGGAATCGACTACAGCGGCAGCTGGCCAGCCGTGTGCAAACGCGACAGCCCGCATGGAAGGAGTTTCGTTCGCGACTTGAAACACACTTCGCCGATCTGCTGACTGTGTTTCTGACCCTGTACGGAAATCGACCCGACGCCGTATGGGAGCTCGAGGAGCTTCTTGTCGTTCTCTACGACGCGTTTGTAACGGGCAGGGCAGAAGAGTCTGTCGACCCGCGCCAGGATGAAACCCCCTGGTACCTCGAGAGCTCGGTCGTCGGTGCCATGTGTTACACCGAACGGTTTGCGGGCACCGTGCAGGGCATTATTTCTCATCTCGACTATCTCGAAGATCTTGGCATCCGCTATCTGCATCTCATGCCACCGTTTCTCTGTCCCGAAAAACGAAACGACGGTGGGTATGCGGTTTCGAGCTATCGGGAACTGCGACCGGATCTTGGACACATAGACGACATCAGGGAGCTGTCGCGACGCATGCACACACGGGGCATGAAACTCGTGCTTGATTTCGTTTTTAACCACACATCCGACGAGCATGAGTGGGCTCGCAAGGCGCTTGAAGGAGACCCCAGATACGCAGACCACTACTTTCTGTTCCCGGATCGAAGGCTTCCCGACGCGTATGATCAGCATCTGAGGGAAATATTTCCCGAAGGCAAACGCGGCAGTTTCGTGTTCCACGAGACTTCGGGGCAGTGGGTCTGGAGCACGTTTAATCCGTATCAGTGGGACCTGAACTATCGCAGTCCGGTGGTGTTCAGGGATATGGTCGGCGAAATGCTCTTTCTCGCGAATCTCGGCGTGGACGTTCTACGTCTCGACGCACTCGCCTTCACCTGGAAGGAACCGGGGACGTCCTGCGAAAATCTTCCTCGGGTACATACGCTTATTCGCGCGTTCAAGACAGCGGCACGAATAGCGGCACCGTCGCTCGAATTCAAGAGCGAGGCGATAGTACACCCCGACGATGTCGTGAAGTACATTGACGTTCGCGAGTGCGCATTGTCCTACAATCCGCTTTTTATGGCGCTGTCGTGGGAGTCTGTCGCAACGCAGTCGAGCGAGCTGTTGCTCAAGAGCCTCAGGACCAGATTCAGTCTGCCAAAGGACTGCGCATGGGTGAATTACGTTCGCAGTCATGACGACATCGGGTGGACCTTCGCAGATGAAGACGCCTCGGAACTCGGCATACACGCGTCAGATCATCGGTCGTTTCTGAATCACTTTTTCACCGACCGTTTTCCGGGTTCGTACGCCGCTGGACTGCCGTTTCAGTTGAACCCGGTCAACGGTGACTGCCGTGTCTGCGGCACAACAGCGTCGCTCGCAGGCGTCGAGAAAGGGCTGAAATCGGGCGATGAGTCGCTCATCAGGCGTGGTGTACAGCGAATACTGCTACTGCACGCCATGATGTTTACAGCTGGCGGCATTCCTCTCCTGTATCTTGGTGACGAGTTCGGACAGCTGAACGATTACTCGTTCCAGGACGACCCGGATACACGGGACGACTCGCGCTGGGTGCACAGGCCCCGGTTCGACTGGGATGCCGCGCGCGGAACCCTGTCCGATAGCTCTGACAGCACATGGAGCGCCATGGTGTCGAATGGGATACGAAAGCTGATTCGCATACGCGCGAGTCGCTACTTTCCCCAGGGGAGCGAAACAGAGTTTCTCGATATCGGCAGCAGACACGCGGCCGGGATTCTACACACGGACGGCATGTCCAGCGTCTGCGGGTTATTCAATCTCTGCGAACAGCGATGTCCGGTACGGGTTCCGGCGCATATAGGCTTCCCGGATCAACTGTACGATGCATGGTCCGGTGAAACCGTGGACGCGGGTGCGGATCTGATACTGGAACCACTCGGATTTTTGCTTTTAACACCTGCA
>SKKC01000420.1 GCA_007121695.1 Spirochaetales bacterium
CGTCTCATGTGGATGAAACATGAAATCTACGTTCCGTGACTCGTTCGATCGTAACCGGTTGGACTCTGACAAAAACAGCTTTGGAATATAGCTGCCTCGTACGTACGGTTTTCCTGCAGTCCACCGGTAATCACCTCCGACGACGGTGACCGTTTCGGCACCAGAGCGTAGAGCAAGCGAGACGCTGGCTCGTGTAACGTCGCTGTGAAAATCCACATGAGGCAGATGGTCGAAAACCGGAGACATGATCCGGATCAACGGATGGCCAGAGCGAATACCGGATCGACCGGGCGAGCGTTTCCATACGCTCGGGTGTACGCCGACGTCGAGAATGGTCCTTGCACCAGGCGGAAAACCATTCAGGAGATGGTGATAGCTGTACAGCGACGGATCGATGCACAGTATTGCGTCTGCACGCTGTCCAAACGCGAGTAGAGCCGGGGCGGTCGTATCGCACGCGAGAATGAAATCGTTCGATGTCGAAAGGTTTTTGAAGTGTCGTTCGGCTGAAGGGCCTGCTGCCACCACGGTTGTGTGTATCGCACCTGCCAGTGATGCAGGTGGAACCTGGTAGGCCGTGAGGCTGTTCACGAGAATATTTCTGAACCATGACCGCGCATACCTTACCTGTGTGGTCATGTCACCTCCAATGCTCTCCAGCGCTTTCGCCAGTGAATCACGAAATATCCGGTGCAGATCAGGAAAGATACGGGCACACGAAGAAAGCGTCAGCTCGGAAATACCGGTCGAAAAGAACGGAACATGATTTTCCAGAAACGCGCTGTACAGAACGGACGGTTTTTCAGGAAGCAGCAGATGAAGCCGTGGATCTGATAACACGTTTCCGAGATCGAGGTGCATGAGCGTGGCTTTGAGTGTTCTGGCGGATTCACACACCACCAGCACGCGCAGGACCAGGTCTTCACGGAGCACCCTCATTATGTGAAATGCGGCGCCGAAACCGAATACGCAGATCGTCCCGCGAGCTCGAATGCCGGTGACCGCACGTTCGGCCTCAACTTCCGGGTCGTATCGGGAATGAAAAGAAATGCGTGAATCAGCCATTCTGAATTCCGGAACGGTATGTCCGCTTCTGCTCTGTACCATTTGTACCGAGGCGTCCGGTTGTACTCGCTCGACTATCTGCATGAATCTGTCGTGTCGCATCGAGGGTATTCGAAGTCTGTCGGAATCGCGTAATGCGGCGATGTTACCCTGTAGTACAGTAGTCGGTCGGCGGTTCATGGAACGTCCTGATTCACGAGTAACTCATGCAACTCCCGGGCGAGATCCGAATCCGTGTGCGGAATGCCACGCATGCGGTTCCATCGTTCCCGGATTTCCATTGCCTGCTGCGGGCCTCCCGGGAAGCTCTGAGACACAAGCCCGCTCGAGTATGGTAAAATTTCCCGCAATTCGTCTGATTTCTCCCGGAGCATGGACTCGAACGTTTCGGATGATATATCCATCATTCCCAGGTCAACCGGAGACGCATTGACGCGATACATAGCCGAGCGATTTTTCACGAAATCTTTGATCCAGGCCGCATACACGTTCAGATTTGGTGCGTAGCGGTATCCGGCAGCATCGCGGGTGGTATCTACGATACGCTGAAAGTACTGCTGCTCAATCGGCCGTAGCCGCTGCGTCTGTGCGAGCAGATAGCTGTCAAATCCATGCCCGCGGGCGTGAACACGAATATCGTGCAGGCACATGTCCAGTCCACACACAAAGAGGGGACCCAATCGAATCGAGTCTGCAATGCGCAGTGCCGTTGCGGTAACCGTTCCGGCCTCGGGAATCCTCGAAACGGAAATACCGATCCTCGCGAGCGCGTCCGTTTCAACCTCGAGCCCGTTGCTGAATGGAAACCAGTATGTGTAACGAGTGCCCGGTCTACGCGCGGTAAGCGGCATGCAAAGCACGCTTTCTCGAGGTGAAATGGAGGGAGGAAACAATAACGAGGCGTAGAAACCGGGATCGGTGTGCACGACGATGTCCGGAACGAGTCGGTGTGAATCAAGAATCGTTAACGAAGAAGACACGCATACGAGTGTAATACTGCCGCGGTACCGCTGGACTGTCGGCAGACAGGTTCCAACACCTGGTCCGGGAATAATCAGAACGACGGGTTTCTTCGTGATCGGCAGTTCAGAGACCCGGCGCTCTGCAGGCGTCGAAGCGATGTTCCGCAGCAGGTTCTGTATCCACCGTCTGCCATAATACCGGGAGGTGAGTCGGCTGTGGGCTGTGCGACGGAGGCTCGTGTCCACATTCGCCTGCACTTTGCGAAACCGGTCGGCGAAGACCCGGGCTGAAGGTTCCCAGACGATAATGCTCGTAGCGTGTATCTTCTGCTCGTTCAGATGACGGCCCAGAAACACTGACAGATCGACAGGCGATCCGAATATCCATGTCGGGTGCTGGTATTCCCGGGGTGACAGCTCGTGCACGTCTCTGCTGAGCACGATCGAAACAACCTGCACCGACGGGGCTGTTGCGTAGAGCTCGGCTTCGAGAAGACCAAAACCGTCGCTGACTACAATTACGACGCCGTCGGCTGCAATATCCTGTTCTTCGAGGAATCGTGAAATCTGGCGTTTCGGCCCATACCGTGAGTACAGATACACAGAGTCAACACAGACCGTCGATTCACCGCTTCGGGTCTTCTGTACCGTGATCACGTGTGGTTCAGTAAGGTGTCCAGAATTCCTGCGATGTCGTCCGAATCAACCGGCCATTGCCGAACGAGCGCTTCAACGGCGAAGGAACCGGGCAGCTCGGGAAAGAGAGATCCGAATCGGGAACTCAGTTGATGCAGCAGCAGTTCACCGTGCTCGCCGGCAGGCATCGTGACTGCAGCAAAAAGGGTGTCGGGCTCAACAATGGAGACATCACCGCTGGCAGCGAAGAGGGCGGCTGCGACACGACGAATGTCCTGTGTTACCTGATATCTGTCTGCGCTGGGCAGAACGGACAGTACGGAATCTGCGATACTGCGCAACCGGATTCGTGTAAGGACGATCCCGTGTGTCGATGAAAGCAGGCGCCGTGCAGTCGTCTGAATACTGCGCCGAAAGTCGCTCAGTTCAAGTACGAGAGGGGGAAGCAGCCCCTGTAGTGGCGATTCCCGGTATCGATGAAGGACCCGGGCGACGGGTTCACTTAATGCTGCGAGCAACAGTTCGGCATTTTCGGAATCGGCGAACAGCTCGTCGCTGCGAAATACAACCAGTAATCCGCACAGCCTGGTTTTTGTCTCAAACCGGCACAAAAGCAGTGGTTCCTGCATGCTTCGTTCTCGAACGGAAAGATGCTCGCCGAGAAGCGACCGTTTCGTCTCGTCAATATAGGCGACTCGTTCAGGGACAAGCTCGTCGATCGTCCGCCGTTTCAGAATCAGACGACCGCGTGTGGTCGGGTCTATCCCTCGATGTGCCCAGACCTTGTAGCGGTTATCGTCGATGTCCCGGGCGAGAAACGCGCCAGCACTGATCGAAAGAGTATGAGCGAGTAAATCGAAGACGGCACCCGGGAAACCGATTCCCCCGGGAATCATCTCAAGAGATTTCAGCGCGAACTCGAGTCGCCGAGCCGGTTCGCTCGGCACAGGGTCGAGCTGTCGAGGCGCAGCCTGCTCCAACGGCTCGGTTACGACCGCATCCTGGTGATCGTGTTGGTCGCGCTGATACCCCGGGTTATGGAGTACCCTGTTCATTAAACCCATCAGGGCTCCAGGTCAAGTTCCTCGAACAGCCGTTTATAGACTTCAAAATGTTCGGATTCCGCGAACTCGCGAATCTTATCTTCAGGAAGAGACTCAAGAAGCTGATCCATGTAGGTCAGGACGGAACGGATTTCTTCGCGAAGACCACTCGGAATTTCGTCGACGTTCCGTGTACTCTCGTCCGGCAGATCGGACACTTCGGATTCCATATCCAGCGCTTCCATATCCGGTTCGGTTTCAGAAAGCGATTCAAAATCTTCTTCTACGGTTTCCTCGGCAAGGGGTTCGTCGTCAAGAGAAATCTCGTCTGTAACGATTTCCGTATCGACCGTCTCGTCTTGCGTCGGCAGTTCGTCGTCGTCTTCATCGTCCGAGAGTTCATCAATATCGGACAGCTCGCTCTCTATGTCCATGTTTGCGAGTGCGTCGATTTCATTGCTCGAATCGTCGCTGTCCGGCACGAGCTCAATTTCATCGACGGGCGAGTCGAACTCTTCCTGAGCGTCAAAATCAGAGCCTATCGTGACAGTGCTGGTATCGAATATGTCCTCGTCGGGTTCCTCGTCGAAGGTTATTTCGTCAGTGTCGTCAGTCAGGTCGTCAGTCAGGTCGTCAGTCAGGTCGTCAGTCACGTCGTCGAGACTCAGTTCGTCCTCGAGCGTGTCCGAAACGTCGGTTCCGTCTTCGTCTGACTCTCCGTCTTCGGTCGACTCTTCAGAGAAACCGGCAGACTCATCTTCATACTCGGTTGGCTGTCCAGCTTCTTCGGTGAACTCTGCGGTGCTGAGAATATTGTCGAGTTCGTCGCCGGTCAACGCGATTGTTTCATCGTCGTCGTCGTCGTCGAAGAAACCACCGGCCTCTTCGTCTTCGCCGAACGAGATTTCACTGCCAACTGACTCGTCGGTATCGAAATTTCCGAAAATGTCCTGGCCGTCGTCTTCCGGAAGCGGAATGCTGACTGTTTCTTCGCTCTCCGTGTCGTCTGTTTCGTCGTCGACATCGACATCGACATCGACATCGAGATGGTCTGACTCGGAAATATCATGCGATTCAGGAGTGTCTGACTTCATGGAATCACGAAGGCCGTACAGCTGCGACAACTCCGATTTCAGCGCGGCAATCTCGTTTCTGATTCCGCTCAGCTCGCCTTCGATTTTCTCCAGGGCATTCGGAGGAATGGTTTCCGTTGAGACATTGGTTTCAGGCGTATCGTCGCCTTCGATTGATATTTCGGTCTCGAACTCGTCAACGGATTCGTCTGAGTCGGAGAGGTCCCGGGTCACTGCTTCCACGTCATCGAAGGGCTCGTTATCCGAAAATTCGTCAAGATCGTCGAGCTCAAACCCGACGTCATCGTCGGCACCCGGTTCGGGTGTTTCGTCTGCGCTGTCCTCGCCTTCGAGCTCGGACAAGAGTGCTTCCTCTTCCGCCGTAAGCTCCGAATCGCTTTCGGTCAGAACTTCTTCGTCGTCCAGAGAAAAAGACATTTCGTCGGCAGTGGATTCCTCGGTGATGTCCGATTCATCGAAGGAAAGATCGTCGGTGGTGTCATCCAGCGAAAAATCATCTTCCGATTCCGAAGCGGCCCATTCGTCGAGCGAACCCGAATCGATATCGGCGCTTACATCTTCAAGGGACAGGTCATCGATCGTCTCGTCATCGGAAGCGTCGGTATCAATGTCCTCTGGCCCCGATTTTACCCATACACCGTATTCGTCGAGATCGGAACTGTCTGAACCGGCTGTTTCGGCCGTATACTCTTTTTTTTCTTCTTCAGCGGACATTCACTATGCTCCTGCAGACTATGAATCGTTAACTCTAGAACTCTCTTTTGGTAGATATCGGCAGTATTAAAAGGATTATAAACACCTTCGTCACTGTACGATGCAGGTGAAACAGCTGTCAACAAATTGAGTTCGTATGTGTGCGGCGTAGGTCTAAATGGCAGGGTATTCCGGGCCGTTAATCTGTACAGGATACATATGGTCAAGACACACCTGCTCCTTGCTTCTCTCGCTGGTCTCTGCATCTATTTCTCGCTCATTATCGTGTTCGGTGTTGCCGGCACGCAGAATCAACGCGAGCTCGAGAACTATCTGCTTCGACTAAACAATAATATCGATGAACTGACCTCGAAAAACACGGTGCTCGAAGCCCGGATAGCCGATCTTCAAAGCGATCGTGCGCTTCTGAGAGTCTATGCGAGATCGCTCGGTTTTTTCGCAGATAACGAACGCCGATTAATTATGGACGCGGGGGTCGATGTAACGGAGCCCATGAGCCCTGGCGCTCTGGTCTACCGTAACATTCAGTTCAACGATAATCGCGATCTTATCCGGCTCACTGCGGCCACCATGGCTGTCGGCATATTTGGTCTTTTACACGTGCTTCAGGGCGACTCCGGTCGAGGTGCTCGAACCCGGGACACTGGAAACACACAGGACCGTCGGAATGCAGCCTGAGCCCTTACCCGAGCTACGGACGACGCGTCCAGACAGCTTCGCGCGAGTACGTGTTATCGGCCCAGACCACCCGGCCACGATCCACCTGTAAAAAGGTGGTGTCCTTCACCCCGGTTAGCCTGTCGCCGTTCTGATTCAGGGTAAACACCCAGCGCATTGGTCGGGCAATGTCGACGATCTGTACCGCAACGGTATAGGGGAAGACCGGCATGTACATTTTCGGCGCGTTCGGCTCGTCCTGCCGGATGACGAAGCGGTTATCGTCTATGGAAACTGCCACTCGCATGGTGCCGGATCCGTTCAGATGGGCGATTCCGGTACCGTCTTCCCGTATCTCTACGATGCCAAGCCCACGATCTCCATTCCAGATACCGGTAATGTCCGTAATGCGTACGCTGCTTCGTATGGTCGACTCGGTTGAAATCTCTTCAGTAGCGAGGCCTCCCTGCATGCCGATGCCGGTCGAGGCTTCAACCAGATTGGATACGATTTCCCGGGCCGATCCAAGCGCCGCAGAAAAATCGCTGAACTCACCGGAAAACAGGGACGCGATTTCCATTGTTTCCACGATAATGCTGCGGACGTCGACGAACAGCATCCCGTCAATTCTTGTTAACTCACCAGCGATTACCGCGTCGGCGCTCAAATCGCGCGAAATCCGCGCTGCCGTAGCATCCGCAGCCCCAAGGAGAAGTTCGAGAATTTCCGATCGGTTCCTCGGGATGGTGACAATAAACCCGTTCTGCTCGGCAAACGGAACCAGCACCGACGTGATCCGGTTCTCAAAAACGCGTAGCTCGGCCGCCGAAACGTCTCCGTCCCGCACGAGAAGGCCCGCAAACGCGAGCACGGGGCGCTGCTCCTGACTCTGAAGTACCAGGGCTGAGGCGAAAAATATCAGTGCAGCCACGAGGCTGATGCGACGCATACCGTTCTATTGTACCTCTCTATCAGGAATTATCAATCGTCTTGCAGTCGTATTCGTCGTGCTTCAAGATAATATCGCTTGTCTCGAGCCGCGCCAATGGAAAAAGCCTTTCGCGGAAGAGCACCGTCTGAAACAACGGTGGGTACTATGTCATGCGGGTCAATGGAAGGCATTTCGAGAAGTACCGCAGACTCAGCCATCCACCTGGGCAGAGAATCAAGGTCGTGCACATAGTCGATAGAAAGATTCTGGTGTTCGTCTGCAAGTTCAGAGAGTACTGCGTCGACAGCTGCGACCGTCAGATGCGCGTGTGCCGGGGGATGCAGAAGCGTCGTTTCCTGAGCGGAATGCAGACACACGTCGTTGTGCAGGGAGGCGCCAGGTTCGGCAACGCGAA
>SKKC01000365.1 GCA_007121695.1 Spirochaetales bacterium
CTGTTCATCTGTTTTATGTGTCTTGCTTCGACAATGCCGCCTACCGACACACCGAGTAACACGTCTGCCCCGTGTATCGCCTCGTCGAAGCTTGTTATGTTCTCGTGGGTCGCAAACTCGTACGCAGGATGATCTTCGGGTGTTACCCCTGCGCGGACAACACCGTCGGCGTCTACCATGACGATGTGTTCACGACGCACCCCCAGCTGATGGTAAAAACGCGTACAGGCCAGCCCGGCGGCTCCGGCCCCAATGACAACCAGGTGGATGTCGGAAATCTCCTTCCCGGCAATAACGAGGGCGTTCAGAAGCGCGGCACCGGTGATTATGGCAGTGCCGTGCTGATCGTCGTGCATGACAGGAATGTTGCAACGACGCTTCAGCTCCTGTTCAATATAGAAGCACTCTGGTGCCTTGATGTCTTCGAGATTGATGCCGCCGAAGGTCGGCTCCAGGCGGGCCATGGTGTCTATGAACGCGTCGGGGTCGAGTTCATTCACTTCGAGGTCAAATCCGTCGATACCGGCGAAGCGTTTAAAAAGCACCGCTTTTCCTTCCATGACCGGTTTCGCTGCGGCCGCTCCTATGGCACCGAGTCCAAGCACTGCAGTCCCGTTTGTGGCGATTGCCACGAGGTTGCCCTTTGACGTGTATCGATAGGCTGCGTCTTCGGAGGCCGCGATTGCGCGGGCAGGAACCGCAACCCCTGGTGAGTAGGCTGCCGCAAGATCGTACTGCGTAGACAGCGGTTTCGTCGCAGCGATCTCGAGTTTTCCTGCAGGTGCGGAGGAATGATAGGTGAGCGCGTCTTCGTCGCTGACACGAACGCTTCCGTCGATTGCTTTCTTCTGCTGGCCGGGCATAGTGCCGCAGATTATAGCAGACTATCCGATCGCAGGCACACCTACACTATGACGGCACACATACAGCAGTTCTGAACCGGCGTCGACGGGGCGTTTATCGAAGGAACCGTAGGTCGCGTCGATGCGGAACCCGTGGGTCAGCAGCAGTACCTGCAGCTGATACTCGTAATAATACCTGAGTTCCAGGGTATCGACATGTCGTGCGACACTTCCGTCCTGGTTGTTCGTGTAATAGATAACTTCGGGGTATATGATCTGCCTGTCGTGGTCGACCCGGGGAATGCGGCGTGCGCGACGAACCGTCTGGCCCGTTCGTGGATCGATTCGTTCCCAGTCCGTCTTTTCGGTTTCATAGGCCGGAATATGTTCGTCCTCGCCAACCCTGAAGACGTCGACAATGAAGACACCATCCGAGGAAAGATGGTGTCTCACGGTTTTCAGACACGCCGATGCGGCTTCACTGGTGCACAGGGCCTGAAATCCGCGAAACGGGATAATAATCAGATCAAACTGCCGTGGAATGCTGAAACCGTCCATGCTGCCCTGTACGACGTGAAGACGGTTGCGCACATCCGGCGATAACGCCGCCGCTTTCCGCGCGAATTCCGCGAGCATGGGCGACGACAGATCAAGAGCCCACACGTCGTGACCGTCTTCGGCAAGCGGAATCGATATGCGACCCGTTCCGCACGCGAGCTCGAGGACCGGACCCCCTGCCCGTCGCGCCGCGTCCCTGTAGAAATCGAGGTCAAGGTCGCTGTAGGACGATGTGTCCATGTCGTACCAGGCCGCGGTGTTCGTATAGAGGTTTGTGTCAGGGTCGCTGCTCATGACGCGTGATACCCACGCCCGAACGCAATCCGACGGGCACCAAGCGACAGGACTGCAGCCGGTACCGCCAGGCTGCCTGCGAGCATGAAATACACCACAGACGATGCATCGGACACGAAGGGAAGAAGTACCGCAAGAACCAGCAGAAATACCGAAACCCACATACACACGGCTCCGAGAATCGCGATGGTTTTACGCCGCCGCTGAATTACCGTATCTATTTCGTGCACCCAGCGATATGTCGAAATCGATGACACCCCGGTCTCGTTCGAAACCTGCTCTGCGACCGCGTGCAGTTCTTCGCCGCGTTTCAGCATTTCCACGATGTCTGGAGTTTTCGCCCGGCTGATTTCCCCCTCGCGAACCGCACGATCCGCCACGCTATCGTTCACTGCGCGGTCTCCCTCATGTGACTGCGGAAGGTCTCGAGAAAGCGCTTCGAAGAAAGCTGATTCGTGTCGGCAATGAAAACCCCGTCCACGTAGTATCGGATGTACGGTACGAACCCGTTTCCCCAGACACGTTCCTTCATACTTCGATAGTCGTTAAAGTAGGGTTCCCGATCGTACACGACCGTAAAAACCGTCAGATCAAAATCCGCCGGCTCTCCGTCGTCAACGAGCGCCCGCAACCAGCGATCCACGCCTTTCCAGTCCGGGCACCAGCTCTGCGTAGACACCACAGCGACCGCGCGGGAGTGTTCCCGGACGTGGGGGGCGAACTCGTGATGCTCGATCGCGTACCGGGCTTCGTTTTCCGGGAGTACTGTTCGTGTGATCATGATACACAGAATATACGTAGAAACTGCGTCACAATACAAACGCTCACACCAGCAGGACGAGTTTCCCCTGCACGTGCCCGCCCATACTGCGTCGCCAGGCCTGTTCGACCTGGTCCATGGGGTACACATGTTCCACCGGTGCCTTGAGCCTTCCAGCCTGTGCGTGCTCGGCGATTCTGTTGAGACGCCGTCCGTCCGGCCGGACGATCTCGAGGTGGTACCGTTTTCCGTCCCGCCTGGGCATGACAGAGCGAAGCAGCGCAACAATTCCCGGTTGAACCGTTACAAGGATCCCGTGGTTCCGCAGACAGTCTATGGCCCGTTTGTAGCGGAACGTACCGGCAATATCAAAGATGAAATCGTACAGCGAACCCTCCTGCAGAGGATCGTGCGCCGCGTAATCCAGCGCGTGGACGGCCCCGAGTTCGCGGCAGAAGGTCCGGTTCCGCTCGCTGCTGACCGACGATACCCGGGCCCGGCCTATGTCAGCGAGCTGCAGCGCGAAGCTCCCGACCCCTCCGGAGGCACCATTTATCAGTACATCCGCACCCGGGGCGATGCGGCCATGCAGAAACAGCGCCCGGAACGCGGTTAGCGCGGCGAGCGGCATTGCCGCTGCGTCGGTAATGGAAATCGCGTCCGGGACCAGTGCAATGTGTTCGACCCGGGCGCAGACATGCGACGCGTAGCTTCCGGCCGAACGCAGGAGCGGCAGCATACCGAATACCCGCTGCCCTTCCGAAAACCGTTGCACTCCTGCTCCGACCTGCTCGATAATACCGGCAAAGTCAGACCCTGGCGTTCGGTCGGGGCGAAACCCGGTTAGCAGTCTGTAGTCGCCGCGCGCGAGTTTCCAGTCAATCGGGTTCACGCCAACCGCCTGCACACGAACCAGAACCTCGCCTGCCTGAGGCGACAGCGCATCGGTAACCTCGACACGCTCGAGAACATCGGGACCACCGTACTGTTGATAGCGATATTTCCACATGCCTGACTACTTTGCCCGATACCGACTGCGAATAATGGCGTAGAGTTCCTCCAGAGCACGATCGCGGACACCATCGATACCCGTATCAAGGAGAAAATCCCGTCGTTCCCGATCGAACCAGCGGAACAGTCGCTCTGCCCCGGTGATCGGTTCGTCGGTACCCCACGCTATCTTCGTAACTGCACGAAGCTCGTCGCGGGAAAAATACACGCGCTCTCCTGCCACCTGTATCACGAAGGACTGCGGCGATATCTGCTCGATATCCACCGCGTAGCCCGGACCTTTTGACCCGGACGGGGCTTCTCCGTGCAGGATAGAATCCTGTGCAGACGTCACTTCCTGTTGCGTCTGTTCGTTTCGCTGCTGTTGTACAAGCATGGCAACCTGCGTCGCGATATATTCCAGTGCGCTCTCGTCGAGTTCCTGCAGTAACCGGGTGATCTGCTCGATGCGCTTCGAGGCGCGCGACTTCGGCGGTGAGTCAGCCTGCAGAGCCGTTTCGTCGGGTGCAGATTGTGCGGTTGTTGTCTTTTTCTTCTGCCTGGCCATATTTCAATCCTGTGTCGGTGGGCGCCTGAGAAACGCGCCCAGATGTGTTTCAAGCGCGTCTGCAATAGAGACCAGACCCGCTTCATTCCAGTGCGCACCATATAGCGTAGCACCAATCGGCATGGACTTCCGGTCAAAACCCGCGCGGAAGGTCAGCGACGGGTGGCCGCTTCCGTTGGTCAGATACAGCCACTCGACTGCGTTCGGCGGTGCGAGCACCGCATCGACGTGCCGCAGGGCATCCATCGCGTACCCCGCGTACACTCGGCGAAGCCGTTGTGCCTGAATATACTCTACCGCTGACAGAAAGCGAACCGAACGAAAGGTGTTGGGCCATGCATCGACTCCCTGCCAGGTCAGAAGGTCATCACGCCCGCTCGACGTAAGCTGCTCGAAGGTTGCCGCTGCTTCGGCCCAGACCGGTATGGCCAGAACCTCGTATGACACGTCCGGAAGCGCAACCGGTACGAGTTCGGCGCCGAGTACCTCTGCCGCCTCGAAGAGAAACTCGATATCGGGCGTTCGGTATCCTGCCGGGAACCCGATTCGTCGCCCCTTCAGGTCAGGCCCGGGTGCACGAACCGGACTGTGGTACCCGACATTCACGCAGTCCGGGTCCATGGCCGCACCTGTATCGGTATGGCCGCTGATCGCTGCAAGGACGAGTGAGCAGTCGTGAACCGTGCGAGCAATGGGCCCTATCTTGTCGTAGCTTGGACACAGCGGCATGCATCCGTCACGGGAAACGCGACCAAAGGTCGGACGCAATCCGGCCGAACCACAGACCAGTGAAGGACTGATGATGGAACCCATGGTCTCCGTCCCGAGGGCGAAGGGAACGAGCCCCGCGGTGACCGCAGCCGCGCTTCCCGCGCTCGAACCGCTCGATCCCGTTGCAGGATCCCACGGATTCCGCGTTCGGTCTTCGTACCACAGATCGCCGTAGGCAAGCGCGCCCAGCGATAGCTTCGCGACAAGGACCGCACCGGCCCGCTCGAGCGCCCGCACGGTTGCCGCGTCCCGGCCAGGAACCCGATCGAGGTACGGTTCCGCTCCCCAACGGGTCGGAATGTCAGCGGTATCCAGCAGGTCTTTGGCGCCCCAGGGAATTCCGTGCAGCGGGCCCCGACAGATGCCTCTCGCGAGCTCGGCGTCCATTCTGTCCGCTGCGAGCAGCGCGGTATCGCGACAGAGTTCGGCAACACAGTGCAGCTCGCGGCCGCGCGTCTCGAGCCTGTCAAGCGACAACTCCGTCAGATAGCGACTCGATACCGCACCGCTGTCGAGCAGATTACGCAGCGTCGGCAGATCGGCAAAACAGAGATCGTCGTCCGGTGGGCGTGTGCCTGCGGCCCGCGCCGGGCGCTCCCCCTGCGGGGCATTCGCCAGCGGTGCATCGACATCTGACTCCGGTGACCGAGGCGGAGGCGGGATGAGTGCGAGCGACAGTGCCGGCATATGCTCGAACTCGAGACGGCTGCGCCTTCGCGCGCGCGCGGTAGCCTGAAAGTTCGCGAGCGTCCGCGCTATCTGCGCAGCCTTGTGACGATCCACCCGGAGCCCGAGCACCCGGGCCAGTGACTGTATCTCGGCCGTCGACGAGCCTGCCTTTGTCGGTCGTGACCATGCGCCGCGAGCCGCACGATGCCGCCGCCACGCTCCAGCCCCGTCTGACTGTCTGTCGTTTCCTCGAACCCGCATACCGTGTCAGTCCTCCGAAACTGCATCTATCTGTGTCAGTTCGATAATCTCTGTCCGACGATCAAGGTGCTGTTCGTCGACGGTCGAGCTCACTGTGTACCTGGCAGAGAACCCCTGCACCTCACCAATGCGCTGTGGTGAAAGCCCTTCCGACGTCAGTGCCTCGGCGACGACTTCTGCCCGTCGCAGCGAAAGCTGCGCCCTGCCGTCCGCGGTGCCGGCCTGCGCGGTATGTCCTTCGATGTCGACGATCGTATCTGTCTGCAGCAGCACTTCGACCGCTTCACTGACCACGCTCCGACCGGCCGGTGTCAGTTCGGCGCTCTCCGGATTGAAGTAAATCGTCCAGGTAGTCGTCTCCGTGACAGGAATACCGGGGTCTGCTTCAGGGGGAGGCTCGTCGGCGGGATCAGTATGCGTCGGCGGCGGGGCCTCTTCGGATAGAGGAACCTCGTCGGCTGGCGGGGCCTGTGGTACCGGCGTCGTCGGTTCGACTGGTGCAGCCTGTTCGACTGGTGCAGCCGGTTCGACGGACGGCGGCGGCTCAGCTGGCAGCGCCGGAGGTTCCGCTGGTGGAGTCCGTTCGTCCGGTAGGGCCTGCACTACCGGAGGCGTCTGCCCGACCCGTGCGGGTGTCCGGCCTGAGGCAGCAATATACCAGTAGGCACTTCCGGCGAGTGCACTCAGAAGCAGCAGTACAAGCAGCGCTCGAATAAGAATCGGCGCAAGTACGTACCTGGTAACGGGAACTGTAGCCTCTCCTGCGGGGGTGCCGTCGGCGTGCAGCCGCAGCCGCAGGCGGGTGAACCCGAGGACCTTACCGGTCAGGTTCATGGCGACCGGTCGCGACGTTCGCACCGGCAAGTCACGGACGTCGAACACATGCAACGGGCTCACCCTGCTCTGACGAACCGCAGCAATCCTGACCAGCGCCCGCGTCTGATCGGGCAACATCGGAGTTACCGTAACTGAACCAGCGGCATTCCGCTTCGCCGCGACGAAGGGCACATAGCGGGTATTCTCTATTTCCACCTGGAATGAAACGGACATTGTTTTCCCCGACTGCAGTGTATCTTATCACTGAACAAAGGGACAGTCGTACTTGAGCTGCACGCGCCCGGACTGCTACCGTCCTATGGTTATGAAGCGCACCGGCACCCTTCTGCTGCTCACAGTATTTGCGCTCCTGTTCGCGGGCAGCCTTGACAGAATTTCGTTTCACGAAGGTTACAGACTCGACACGAGCGGGCTCGACGGTGCTGTTCAGGGAGGTGGGAGCCTGGAAGGCGACCATCGTGCGTTCATGCTCGTTCTCTGGACGGGAGTCGCTGCGGCAGCAGTGAGCATCGTTATATCGCTATTCACCGCCGATGGACGAAAACGCCTTCTGTTGGCGACCGCGCTGGTCGTTGGAGCCGTGTTCCTGCTCGGTCTGATTGCGGAACGCATGCCGGAACTGTCTCCGCCACTCGCAGAGCGCGACGAAGAACTGGACCCGACCGCAGGCAGCGGGCTGGGAGCCCTGGACCCGACTCAGGACATCAGCCGCGAACCACGCCCGGAACCCGGCGACGCCCCGGCGGCACTCGGCTACGCGCTATCCGCGGTGCTCGCAATCGCAGCTGCCGTCATTGTATATCGCACGACGATGCGCCGTACCGACGAGCACGGGGAGTCGCGTGAGACGCCTGACGCTGCGGACGAGCTCGCGGGCTGGGCCCGACGAACGCGAGAGCAGCTCGGCTCTCACGACCTGTCTCTGGATGCCGTACAGCACGCCTACTTTGACCTCGAATCGA
>SKKC01000262.1 GCA_007121695.1 Spirochaetales bacterium
AAAGTTACTGATCCGGTTCACGAGCGCAGGGCTTATCAAGGCCGTGCGCTTTTTTTTGGTGTATGGATACCTGTTCCGCATGAAATCACCTCCGATTAGCTTCTACCTGAGCATTTGTCTGGCCATTTTTCTTTCGGTAGGTGGATGCACCGGAGCTCCACCGTCTATCGACGCTGTTCGAAGCGCCGTGCTTATTAGCCACGATCCGACAACAGGCCGGGTTGTATCCTTCCTGTCCGTTTTTGCTCAGGTATCTGACGAGGATGGTCTTCAGGACATTGCCGAATGGGTATTACGAGGCCCTGACAGTCAGCTTTCCTGGAGTATTCCGGTTGAATCTCTTGATGTTCGCAATACGAGCGATGGCCGCGTCTGGTTTGGCAGCCCTTTTATAGCTGTTCCCGTACAGGAACGGCCACAGTTCAGCGTCTACGAGCTTACCGTCCGCGACCTGGCGGGACTCGACGCAACGACACGATTCGAGGTTTTCTCGCTCGACTATACGCACCTGTTACAACTGGCTGGTACGCTTCCATCCGACCCGCAGCGGGTTTCCGAAGCGTTTGAATCTGACCGGCTTGTTCAGATGAACTACGACGAGGCAGGCGTATTCGTGTCACGAGAATCCGTCGCTCCCGGTGACGTGGCCACGTCAGATGGAAATGGCTCTTTTTTCCTGCACGCGTATTATGAGCGATCGAACACGTGGATCATATCGGGGCCGCACCGTCTCTAGCGACGGAAAATACCGCGCACAATGCGCTTCAGTGGCTCGGCCACCCTGCGACCGAACGAAAAACCGTGTTTTTCCGAAAAATCAAGCGCCGCGTCTTTCACGCTGAAGCCGTCTCCGTACTTTTCTTTCAGTTCATGCCAGTGCTTTACCAGCCACGTATAGAGATCTGCTTCCGTTCGCCGCGGAAAGCGATGCAGGAGGTGTTCCTCGCGTACAACAGTCACCAGCGGTTCGTAGACGGTGCGAAACCACGAAATAAGCGCGTCGTCAAAGGTAATTTCGTGAGTCGCTTCCTGATTAATAAAGTACTTGTGCACATTGATGTGGTTCAGTATCTCCTGATACCGGCCGGTTGCGGTGAAATCGAGAGAATATCCTGGAATGAGTTCGTCGAACTTCGTCTGCAGATAGAACTGTTCCTTTTCGTACGCGATGACTTTTTTCTCGAGACTGTCACGCGTAATGTTCGGATCGAGCGCAATCTCTGAACTCAGCGATATGACTTCGGCATCGATCGCCTGCATACCCTGGGATCGTGCGACGGATACGCGGTGATTTCCGTCGCGCACGAAGTATACCCCGCCTATCTCATACAGGTGGACGGGAGGAAGAATGATGTCCTGAAGGTGCGCCTTGTCGACGCGGGTCCAGCGGTTCCTGAGTTCTTCGCGTTTGGGCAGAAAGCCACGGTTGAAGTCGCGGTAGCGGCCTTCGCTGCCGACAATGTGGTCCACGTCGACGACCTGTAGACCCCGATAGGTTTCGCCTTTCGGCCGCACGACGTCTTTCACATCCTGCAGCGAAAGCATTTCCTCGTTATGAGGGTTCAGGATGTTCAACATGCGGGAAAAAACCGCTTTCGTGCGGGCCTTGTTGAAGTGCTCGGAAGCCTGGTTATTGATAAAGGCTGAACTCATTGTTGGTCATCCATTTCGAGTAGGTAATGATCGTACACGTTAATCACATCGGTGTTCATGTATCGGGTGACCCGTGGTGCATTCTGATCATACAGATGAATATGCCCATGAAGCAGATACCGCGGCTGAAAAACTTTCATGAACCAGATAAAACAACGGAATCCAAGGTGGCACGGGTCTGTTCGATCATGTATTCCTCGCGGTGGCGCATGCGTTACCAGTATATCCAGATACCGTCCGTGCCGAAGTCTGTTGTACAGCAGACGGGGAAGCAGTCGATATATTCGACGTCGCATCTGTCCTTCGGTGAACTGATTATCGCCCGTATTATATCGCATGCTGCCACCTAATCCAGCAATCAGCAGGTCAGAAATTTTTCTGCTCTTCCAGCCGACATAGGTTGAACCGAAGTGGTGTTCTGACAGACCGTGCCTGAGCGTTCGCTGCTCCAGATGCTCGGGATGCATGCCACGGCGGAACAGATGCATTTTCTCGAGGTTGTGGTTGCCAAAGACGAATGCGACCGGTTTATTCAGGCTTGATGCGATGAATCCCAGATACTCCATGGGCAAATCACCGCACGAGATGACCAGATCGACGTCTCCAAAACGGTCTTTTACCCGTGAGCTGTAGACAAGCGGATCGATATGGTCGGACACACACAGAATTCTTTTCATTGGAATGCAGGACTTCAGAGATTCATTGTTTCGCACTGGTCAAGCAGTTCTTTCAGCTTTTCAGACGGATACAGCTCGACGGGGCGGGTTGCCGCAAACTCCTGCGCCATTCGCGAGAATGTGCTGCTTGTAATAATAATTGCCCGTGTAATGTTCTGTTTCTTTATTTCTTCGTGGACCGACCTCACTACAGCCTCGTCGACAATGTCTGTGGTCCGCAGAAAACGAAGCAGTTTGGGGATGCGTCGAGCGTTTCTCCACTTTGACTGCGCCTCATATCCCACGATATCGCAGCCATCCTGAATTTCGTTCAGATCGCGGACGGAAAGTCCGAGTGTCATGGTGACCGCCTTGCAAATTTCCTTGAACTGATCGTTACCGGCCGTAATAAAGTCCTTGACGCTATCGTCCCCCCGGAGTTCCTGATACTGACTCAGCTTCTCGGCGACATCCTGAAACTTGGGCTTGCGGTTATAGACTTTTTCCCACTGTTCGATAGCTGGCTCTATGCGCCGGACCTTCTCGTAGGCGATTCCAAGGAAATAGTGCGTGTATAAGGCTTCAGGGAGCGACTCGTCCTCTACAAGAGACTGTGCGCGTTCAAGTTCGATAATTGCCCTGTTGAAATCTCCCTGGCTCATGAAGCAGCCACCACGTTCAATGATAGACTTTAACTTGAACTCAGCGTCTTTCTGGGCTTTTTCGAAGCACTGCAGCGCGGATGGGTACTCTTTCGCATCTTTATACAGTTTCCCGAGAAAATAGTGCGCCTGATAGTTGTCGGCATTGAGCCGGACGGCCTGCTGCAGCAGATTTTTCGCTTCGGCCGGGCGTTTCGCGCGATACTGAATGACACCGAGCCTGTGATAGCTTTCACCGTGTCGCGGATCGAGCTCTATGGCCTTCCGGTAAAACTGCGTTGCCTTGTCTGAGCGGTTTTTCTGCTCGAAAAGATGTCCGGCGAGAAATGGATACTCGGGGTTCTGTGGTTGCTGCTTCATAAGCAGCAGGTACTCTTTCAGTGCCTCTTCTGGTTGATTGAAGCGCGCGTATAACTCGGCTATTTTTTTCCGGAATACGGGTTCGGGCAATGCACCGTCAAACACGCCTATCGAGTTTACTGTCTTGAGCTCCATGAGAGCGAGCTCCGCCTTTCCCTGTTCCAGATAGGACAGGCCAAGGTAGTAGTGCGCTTCCGGACTGCGCGGATTTTTTGCGATAATTCGCTTGGCCGCCTTTACAACGCCGGCGTGATTGTTTTTTTTATACAGATCGGCAAGTGCAGCGACCCTTCGAGGTGCTATAATCGAACGGAGAAGCAGAACAGTAAACAGAACGACAAGCGCGCCGACTATTAATATGAGTATGAGTAACCCGGACATGCAGTATACAGCACCTTATGCGAACAGCCTTGAATTCTATTCTGACAGTACTGGAACTCCGGCACATAGTCAAATCCGACCAGTAGGTATGATGTCGATACTGATACTTGTGCTGGCCATGCTGTTCCCGGTGCCGGCCATGGCAGACGAGGAGCTTGCAGCGCTGCCTTCGGCGAGGCACAGGGCGGAGCAGCTGTTTCTCCAGGACAGGCCCAGCGACGCGGTGCCGGAGTTTCAACAGGCAATACGCGAGGAACCGAATCGGGTTAATCTGTACTTTCAGCTCGCAGTCGTCTACGAACAGCTCGATCGTTCGTCGGATGCTGAATCCGTACTTCGACAGGGTCTCGACAGGAATCCGGAACATGCCCACGTGTTTTTGCACAATATGGCAATACAGCGCATCCGTCGGGGCGACCGTCCTGGTGCCGAGGAGTTACTACTAAACTCCGTGGAACGAAACCCGGATTTCGCTTCTCCGTGGAGAAATCTTGGAAACCTGTCGGTTGAGGCCGGCGATTTCGTGCTGGCAGTGGAACGATACGAGCGCTATCTTGAAACAGCACCGAACTCCCCGGCGCGGTCGTCGGTCGAGCAGATGATCAGTCATCTGAATGCCCTGATAGTCGCAGAGCAGGAGCGCATCGAGGCAGAAGAGCGAGCTCGTGCCGAAGAAGAGCGACGCCGCAGAGAGCTCGAAGAAGCCGCGGCGCGCCGGCGACAGGAGCTGCAGGAAGCAGTCCGGCGCAGTCTCGAAGAATCACGGCGCGAAGCCGAGCGCTTTGGCGGAGGAGAAGAAGATTTTGAGACCGTCGAGGACGATTTTGATATATTCGATTAACGACAGACGCGCCGCACTGAGGCCCAGGTAAGGACTATGTACAAAAAGAAACCATTAATCATCGGCGGAATTGCAGTCCTCGCGGTGTTGCTTCTCGCGGGAGGAATCGCGATGTTTTCCGGCCGCGACGCGACACCGACGACAACGGAAGATGCTACCCGGGACGATGCTCCGCCTTCGTTTCAGGATAGCGCATCGCGTCAAAATGCGCTCCGTCTGGCAAGAGAATATTTCGACGCCGGTGAACTCGAGCGTGCGCTTGATCTGATCGACCGTGTACTGCTCGAAGATCCTGACGATCCGGAGGCGCGAGAGCTGCGCGACGCTGTTGTCCTCGCGCGTCGGGAACGCGAAGAGGCAGCGCGTCTGCGTGACGAGGAAATCGAACGGCTCAGGCGGGAAGCGGACGAACTTCGTGACTCCATGGCCCGACGCGAGGGGGAGGACGATCCTGAACTGCGTGCGCTCGAGCGCAGACTGGCGGCCGCCGAGGCTGAACGGCAGGCAGCGATCGCACAGGAGCGTGCGGCTGAACTCGCTGAACAGCAGCGCCAACGAGAAGCCCGGGAGGCCGAAGAACGCGAACGACGGGAACAGGAGGCTGCCGAGCGGGCCGCCCGCGATGCCGAAGAGCAGGCGAGGCTGGATCAGATTGCGTCGCTTCTTCGCGACGCCAATGCTGCATTGCAGGCAGAGCGCTACACGCAGGCTCGCAACACCTTCGAGCAGGTGCTCGAAATAGATTCGAATAACGCAAGGGCATTCGCCGGTCTGGCCGAAAGTTACCGTCGGGCAGATCCCGAAAATCGGCAGAACATGCAGGAAGCTCGTCGATACGCCGAACGCGCCCGGAACGCCGACGATACACTCTGGCAGCCCTATTTTACGCTTGGCCAACTGTACCAGTCCGAGGGTAACTCTTCACAGGCGCTTCAGGCCTTCGAGGACGCGGCACGCCGCTCGGGTCCGAACGATCAGGTGTATTTCGCGCTTGGGAATGCCCAGTTCCGTGCGAGTCGATTCCGCGAGGCGCGATCCTCGTATGAAACCGTGTTATCGGAAAACCCACGTTTCTTGAACGCCAATTTCAATCTGGGTATGACACACCTGCAACTGCGCGATGCGAACGCAGCGGCAGACGCATTTCGTCGTGAAATACAGCTGAACCCGGAGAATGCGGCTGCACGCTTTCGTCTGGCAAACATACACCTCGATCGTGGCGATCCTGCGGCAGCCGTCCGCGAACTGGAGCAGGCGGTGGCCATTGACGGTGAGAACGCGACGTACCGGATGCGACTGGCAAACGCGTTTGAACTTCAGGGGAACTTGCAGGCGGCCGAGCGTGAGTTCTTACGCGCCGCACGGATAGAGCCGAATAATCCGACACACAATTTCAACGCCGCGCAGATACTGCGGCGGCGTGGAAATTACGATCTTGCCTATGATTACATTCTGACAGCGCTGAGTCTGAATCCGTCGGCAGAATATTTTTACGTTCGCGGTCAGATAGAAGATGCACTCGGCGATCAGGCCGCGGCGATTCAGAGCCACACAATGGCGGTCGATCTGGATCGACAGTACGTTCGACCCATGATAGAGCTCGGGCGCATCCTCGATGAAATGGAGATGCACGAAGAAGCGCTTGATTTTCTGCTTGTTGCGTTCGGAATAGAGCCCCGAAACCCGTTTGTAAACAATAATCTGGGCATCGTGTACATGAATCTCGGACAGTTTCCCGAAGCGATCGACCATTTTCGTACGGCGCGTCAGGGCGAACCCGAGAATCGTGATATTCGCCTGAATCTCGCGAAGGCGTATATTGGTGCCTCGGACTTCCGCGAGGCCGAGCGGTTGTTGCGCGAGCTGGTATCTTCGGAATCGCGCGACTGGGAAGCGCGGCATCGCCTCGGTGAAGTGATGATCTATCGCGAAGAGCTCGAGGAAGCAGAAAACATTCTGCGGGCCTTACTGCGGGATAATCCGGATTACGGTCGTCGGGTTGAAGTCGAAGGGCTTCTCGAGGGCATCTGATTCCGTCGCAGTTCCTCGCGTCCGACCGAGGAGCGTAGCTCGGATTCCGATATCGCGAAATACAGAGGCCTTCCGTGCGGACACCGTGGCTCGTCCAGGCTGAACACCGATCGAGCTAATTCAGTCGCGGTGACGGGGTCTACGGAGTCACCGTACATGATCGACGCCCGGCAGGCGATACGCGAGTACAGCTCGCGGGTAAACTCTCCAGATACGACTTCAAGCCCGGTGAGCGCGTCTGCCAGAAAGGCTTCGGTGCCGAAATACGATTGAGGCACTGCCGTGATCTGATACCGTGCCCCTTCGACCTGTTCAACGTGTATCCCCAGCGTACGAGCCTCGTCTATGCGCTCGGCGATCAGACGTTGCCGTGATTCTTCTACGACGAACTCATGCGGCACAAGAAGCTTCTGGCTCGATCGGTCTGTTCTGAGTTTGTCGTAGAGAATACGTTCGTGTGCAGCGTGCTGGTCGATCAGGTACAGCGTCGACTGGTATTCAACGGCGATAAACAGCTCAAAAACGCGCCCAATGTACCGTATCGAGTTCGAGTGCGGATCGCCTTTGGCAGCAGGCGCTTCGGTCTGCCTGAGTAACTCTCGTCGCTGGTCCGGAGATTCCCGTTCCCGTACGCGCCATTCCTCCTGCGGGCGAGGGAATGCGCGTGGACCACCGTACGATTGCGGGGAGTCTACCGGAGTGGATTTTTCGCGAAACAGATCGTTCCGGTCTTCAGAAGACACAACACGTTCCACTGGCTTTGAACCGTGGCGTATCGCTGCTGATTTAAGAGCTGTAACGATGTCGTGGTGAATACGGTCACGCTGAATGAACCTGGC
>SKKC01000132.1 GCA_007121695.1 Spirochaetales bacterium
CACGCCTTGTGCAGGTGGTCGATGACCCAGGTGAGGTGCTTTCGATCTGTGGTGAGGCGGCGGCAGACCCGGACCTTGTCCCGTTTTTTATCGGGCTCGGGATACGAAGACTCTCTGTAGAGCCCCGGCTGGTTCCAAAAGTAAAGCGACAGCTTGCGACCATTACGGTCGATGCGGCCCGGGAGCGGGCAGCAGAGCTTCTTTCATGCTCGACACTTACCGCAATACGCGAGGTTCTCAACCGGGGCGGAGAGAGGTAAGTGGAGGTGGACGAACGTTGGCTGCCCGAGTCTGGCGCGCCGCGAAGTATCAGAAGCTTCGTGGTGCGCCGGGCACGAATGAATCAATCGCACAAGAATGCGCTCCGCGAACATGGCGACAGGTATATCGTTTCCCTGACGGACATCGCCGGGAGCCCTCTGAAACAGTTTCCCGACACCTGCGGACCGAGAGCAGGCGGGCGCCTGCTTCTGGAAATAGGCTTCGGAATGGGTCATGCGACAGCCGACCTTGCGGCAGCCCGACCGACTGATGCGTATATTGGTGTCGAAGTGTATCCGCCTGGTGTCGCCCGCCTTATTGGTGATCTCGAGGAGCGGGAGATAGATAACGTTCGGATCGTCCGCACCGACGCCGTCGATGTGATTGCCTCGTGGAGCGACGAGTGGCCTGTCGACGGAATACACGTCTTCTTTCCCGATCCATGGCCCAAGAAACGGCACCACAAGCGTCGACTGATACAACCGTCCTTCCTTGAGAGCGTGCATCGCATTCTTCGCGAGAACGGATATCTGTATCTGGTGACCGACTGGGAAGACTATGCCCGGCACATGAAAGAGGTGACCGCCGGGTTTGGGGGGTTCGTGATCGAGGATGCCGATCCCGATGGATACTCGCGTCCGAGGGACTGGCGACCGACCACCGCATTCGAGCGCAAGGGGTTATCCAGGGGACATGCGATCCGGGAACTTTTTCTGAGAAAACGATAGCCGCTGCCCGCGCATGCACGCGACGGGCAGCCGCCTGTGACACCTGTTATTCTGCGTCCTGCTGTTCTTTCGCCTGACGGATCACATCCTCGGCGACCTTGCCCGAGATCGGGTCGTAGTGATCGAAGCTCAACTCGAAACTACCGGTGCCGCTTGTAATTGATCGAAGGTCGATCGCGTAGCGAAGGAGCTCCGCCTGCGGAACGAGCGCAATGACCTCCATGATTCCGCCACCAAGGCTTTCCTGTCCCTGAACGCGTCCTCTGCGAGTCGACAGGTCGCTCAGCACATCGCCGAGATACTGTTCCTCCACGAAGACAAGCAGTTTCATGACCGGTTCGAGCAGGGCAGGCCCGGCTTTCTGAGCTGCTTCGCGAAGCGCGCCTTTCGAGGCGAGCTTGAAAGCCATTTCAGACGAGTCAACCGGGTGCTCTTTCCCGTCGACCAGCGTTACGCCTATGTCTACGGCCGGGAATCCAGCGATAAAGCCTTCGTCCATTGCCTCGTGAAGACCTTTCTCTATGCCCGGGATATATCCCTTACTGACTGCCATACCTCGAATCGCGTTCTCGAACGAGTACTGAGCACCGCGCTCAAGCGGCTTTATCTGTATCGAGACCTCTCCAAACTGTCCGTGACCGCCAGACTGTTTCTTGTGCCTGTACAAGGCCTCGGCAGGTTTCGTGATTGTCTCACGATACGCAATACGTGGAATGCGTGTAGTTACGTCTATCTTCTGCGTTTCTTTTATGTGGTCGAGAACCTGATTGATGTGCAGTTCACCCATGCCCGCGAGCACGGTTTCCTTCGTTTCTGCGTTGAAACTCAGTTGCAGCGTCTTGTCTTCCTCGGTAATCCTGTTCAGACCGGCTGCGAGTTTATCTTCGTCTTTTTTGCTTTCCGCCTCTATCGCGACCGCGTATACCGGCTGCGGCAGGGCAAGCGGTTTGTAATGTACGACGTGGCCGTGCGAACACAGCGTGTCGTTGGTATGGACACTCTGAAGCTTGGCAAGAATACCGATATCGCCAGCCGACAGTGAATCGACCTCTTCGAGTTTTTTCCCGAGGGCATGATAAATCTTGCTTGCCCGCTCTTTCTTGTTTTCACGCGGATTGTACAGTTCGCTATCGTGCGAAAGACTGCCGGTAACAACCTTGAAATAGCTCAGCTTTCCGCTGAACTGGTCAATACTCGTCTTGAAACTGAACCCGCTGAACTCACCTTCCGTGCTGATCGATACCATGATTTCAGCGTCATCGTTATCGTGGGCGACCTCGGCCATACCAGCCGGGGAGGGAGCAGCAGTCACGAGGAAATCCAGAAGCGCTGCCAGACCGCTGCCCAGTAACGCCGCAGTGCTGAGCACTGGAACGACCTTGTTCTCGCGAAGACCTTCTGTAATGCCGCGGCGCACCTCTTCCGTGGAGAGGCTTTCCTCCATGATGTACTTTTCCGTCAGCTCGTCGTCGCCCTCGGCGGCGGCTTCGATCATGAGTGGCCGATACATGTCTACGACTGACTGCATGTCGGCTGTCAGCTCTGAACCGCTTTCTGTGTTTCCGGCACCAGGTGCGGCGTAAAATTTCATTTCGATAAGATCGATGACACCTGAAAACGCACTGCCGCTGCCAACCGGCACTACAACAGGCACAATCGGCTTGTCGAAACGTTCACGCAGATCGTCCAGGACGGCGCTAAAGTCGGCACGCTCCTGTTCCATCTTCGTTACACACACGATTCGCGGCTTGTTTCTGCCGTCCAGTCGTCTCCACAACTTGATCGTCTCGATCTGCACGCCAGACCGACTATCCACCGCCATGACGCAGCTATCGGCAGCCCTGAACGAGGCCACCACTTCACCAATGTAATCCGAGGTTCCGGGAGTATCGAGCACGTTGATCTTGTGGTCTTTCCACTGCAAGTCCGCAAGCGCCGTGTGTATACTCGAGCCGGCCTTTTTTTCGTCGTCAGTATAATCGCTGACCGTCTTTCCACTCTCGACCGCTTCCGGTGCCGAAATGCGGCCGCCGGCGAACAGAAGATGCTCCGTTAAAGTCGTCTTCCCCGTGAAGCCGTGCCCGGCAATGGCGATATTGCGAATTGATTCTGTCTGCACACCCATAAGCAACTCCTTGGATTAACATGGTACTGCGTGTAGCGAATTGTAGGGGCCGATCTTTCGTGCTGTCAACGAAGGATAGTATGCCCTCAACTCAGGAAGTACTGCTTTTCTTCTCGAAGTGGCTGAACTCCATGGCATACGTCGCCCGCCCCTGACTGACGCTTCTGAGCGCGGTCGAGTACCCGAACATTGCGGCCAGCGGTGCGCTTGCGCGAATGTGTTCCACTGCAGGTTTGCTCTCAACGCTGTTTACGATGCCACCGCGCATGGTAATTCCCTGAATGACTTCTCCCATGAACTCGTTCGGACTCATGACGTCGACCTTCATGATGGGCTCAAGAAGCAGCGGGCCAGCCTTGGTGCACGCCGCGTCGAGGCACATTGCACCGCACGCTTCGTACGCGAATGGCGTCGCCGTAGCCTCGTCGTACGCGGCACCCGTCAAAATCACCTTGATATCGATGGCGGGGTAACCGACCGCGATTCCCGATGCGAGACTTCCCTCCACACCACGACGTACTGCTTCCTGAAACTCTTTCGGAAGGACGTGTTCGGGCACGAGCGACTCGAAGCTGTTTCCCTCGCCTCGTGTCTGCGGTTCTACCGACAGCGTGACAGTCGCCACGTTTTCCTTCCCTGCGAGAACACGTTCGAATACCTCGGTGTGTTCGGCTCGTGAGGCGATGCTTTCCCGGTACGTTACCTGCGGGCGTCCGATTCGCGCTTCCAGGCCGTAGTCTTTCACGATGCGGGTCACAAGCACATCAAGATGGAGTTCCCCCATGCCGCTTATTATCAGTTCGCCGGTATCCGAGTCCTCCCGAGCGGTAAAGGTGGGGTCTTCGAGCGCCAGTTGTTCGAGAATCTGTTTTAGCCGGTCGCGGTCGCTGAGCGTTTTTGGTTCGATTGCAACCGAGATAACCGGCTCGGGAAAATGCATCCGTTCCAGAATGACCTGCTTTGCCTCGGTCCCGATGGTATCGCCGGTCTGAGCAAACTTCATGCCCACGACAACGGCTATATCGCCAGCCTCTATGGTCTGCAGCTGTTCACTGCGGGCTGCGTGCATACGCAACAGGCGGTTTACCCGCTCCTTTTTCTTCTTGTCGATGTTCATGACCGCGCTCCCGGCCTTGAACGATCCGGAGTAGACCCGAATGAAACACAGCAGACCCGCTTCCCGGTCCGTCTGTATCTTGAAGATCAGCGCAAGCGGCGGCCCGTCTGCGCTCCGTTCCACCGGGACTTCTTCTTCGGTTTTGGCGTGATGACCGACAATGGGCGGCAGTTCCTCGGGTGCGGGGAGAAAGTTAATTACCCCGTCGAGCAGTGGCTGTACCCCCATGTTTCGAAGCGACGCACCGCAATACACCGGGACGATTTCGCGCGCGATGGTCGCAGTCCGCAGTACGGCTATAAGGTCGTCCAGCGGGACATCTCCGGTTTCCAGATACACTTCGGTCAACTCATCCGAGTAGGTGGTGATGTCGTCGAGAAGTTTCTCCCGCCACGTGGAGGCAAGCTCTTCGTTTTCCGCCGTAATGGGCTGTTTGGTCATCTCGAAGCCCAGGCTCTCCGGGTCCCAGTGAATTTCTTCCATGGCCAGCAGGTCAATTACACCGGTAAAGGTATCTTCCCGGCCGATGGGAACCTGCACGGCGACCGGATGCGCGCCGAGTTTGCCGCGGATGTCTGCGAGAACGCTTTCAAAGTCCGCTCCGACACGATCCATTTTGTTTACGTACGCGATACGTGGCACCTCGTAGGTGTCTGCCTGCCGCCAGACTGTTTCGCTCTGTGGCTCGACACCTCCGACCGCGTCAAACACGGCCACCGCTCCGTCAAGTACGCGAAGGCTGCGCTCGACTTCGGCGGTAAAATCGACATGCCCCGGTGTGTCTATGATGTTTATCTGGTGATCCTTCCAGAAGCAGGTCGTGGCTGCACTGGTGATCGTGATTCCTCGGTCCTGTTCCTGTTCCATCCAGTCCATGACGGCGCTGCCCTGATCGACTTCGCCGATCCGGTGGCTCTTACCGGTATAAAACAGAATGCGTTCGGTCGTCGTTGTCTTGCCCGCGTCTATGTGGGCCATGATTCCAATATTTCGTCGTTTTGTTACGTTCATGCGTGCTCCATGTTGAGGGGAGACTCTATCATAGAAGGAAGGTGCTTGACATCTGTACGGGGCGATTGATACTGTACGCTCCGTTAGAAAACGGGCGCTTAGCTCAGTGGGAGAGCGCCTGCCTTACAAGCAGGATGTCACTGGTTCAAATCCAGTAGTGCCCAGTTTTTTATTCTACCTCAAGTATTTTCTTCATGTGACGTACCGTAAGTTCTCCCATGCCCTTTACCGCTGCGAACGAGTCGTCGTGGTGATACCGGGCGAGTTTCGCGCCAAGTCTGGCGATCCGGTCGGGAGTCGACAACACATCGGCTGTCATGCATTCCATAAGCGCGTCAAATCGCTGTCGTGCGACGTTCAGGCGTCTGCGAATGAGACTTCGTTCTTCACGCTGGTACTGTCGTATGGTCTTCTGCGGCAGCAGCTTCCAGACCATGTCGACTGCCTTCTTGTTCTCCGGGTAGAACTGGGCAAGGTATATTTTCAGATCACCCTCGAAACTCTGCTGATCGAAGTCTATCGCACGGATCCGGTACTGGCGCATGTCGAAGTCTTCCGTCAGCACAACAACGAAGTTGTATGCACGCATGTCGCCAAGCAGCTTTACAAAGCAGCGTTCGTTGAACTTCACGAATTCCTTCGCGAAGCGCGTCAGCGCGCGCGGATCGTCCGGGAAACGTTCCTCGAGGAATACGTCGCCGGGAATGCCGCTGATGTGCTCCTCAATGAGCGTTGATTCGTGAACCAGAAAGTTAATTCGGTTCGGTGCGAGGATGTGCTCGAGCTCAAGACCGTAGGCTCGCGAGGCGTCGGTGTTCTTGACGTAGTAGTAGTCGTGCACATCGTTGTAACGGTTTACGACCTTGATGCGAAACGGCTGCGAGTTTCCGAAACGGCAGAAATCGACGCGTTCGATTGAGAGGTGTTCGGTAAACCCCGGATCCTCCGGTGTCCGCATGTAGGCGTAGATCCGCGTGAGTTCCCGATGAATTTCATCAGTCTCGCCTGGAGAGTACAATACCGATTCCCAGTAGCTTTCCTCGCCGTCGGGTGTCTCGTAGGGGATGCTCTGGGTGAAGCGACGAAGGTCCTCGTACACGACGTCAACGGGGTCATTCCGCTGGTACCGCCGCAGATAGTCGGCAAAGGCGTCGCTGACCGGATACCCGGGCTTCTTTTCGCGAATTTCTACCATTCTGGATTCCGGGACTGTTCTCACAGGTTCTAACTCCTCGACAGGTTTCCTCTCTCGCGCTACTGTGGCGTTTACACCAGCACGCGATACTGCCGCTACAGTCTCGCCTTGTTTCGCTGCGAGGACAAGGGGCGACAACGCGTGCGCGGACACAGAATGGAGTTCAGACATGGTTTCACAGACGTTTTCGGATGGATTGCGTACATTTCTCTCGGGTTCACCAACCGGTTTTCACGCCGTCACCAATTGCGCCGATCAGCTGGCGGCGGCCGGGTTTCGTGAACGAACCGAACGTGACTCACTAGCAGACGGAGAATCCTTTTTTCTGCGCCGGGGCGGTGCTGTTCTCGCGGTAAAGCCCGGTCGTACGCATCCGGCAGAGGCAGGGTTTCGCATCGCCGCGGCGCACACTGACAGCCCCGGGCTGCGTCTCAAGATCGAAGGTGCACACGCATCGACCGGCGGCACCTGGGTGCCGGTCGAAGTGTACGGTGGTCCGATTCTGTCGACCTGGCTGGATCGCGAACTGTGTATCGCGGGCCGTGCGGTTGTCTACGACCAGGACGCAGACGCAGGCACATTTTCGCTGCGTACCTTCTGCAGCGATATTCCGGTTGCCATTATTCCCAATCTGGCGATACATCTGAATCGGGAAATCAACAAGGGCATGGAGTACAACGCCCAGGATCACCTGCAGGCACGACTCGGGATACGCGGAGACGCCACGCTGAGCCCTTCGGAGCTGGTTCGTGGCCATATTGCGGAGACGCTGGCGGTGGAACCGGCGCAGCTCGGGACGGTTGAGGCATACCTGGTGGATCCACGCCCTGCCGTTGTTCTGCAGGACGGAGACTCGCTGGTATCGGGGCGCATCGACAATCTTGTGGGCTGTTACTCATGCCTGCAGGGCTTTCTGTCGGCCGCTTCGACCGACGCGACGCAGGTCCTCTGCCTGTTCGATAACGAAGAG
>SKKC01000224.1 GCA_007121695.1 Spirochaetales bacterium
GGCATCTTTTGCCCGTACAGAAGGGCATGATGTACATAAAAGATATGCCGCCTGCGGACAGACCGCGGGAACGGATTGCGACCGCCGGCGCACACGCCCTGTCTGACCGCGAACTGGTGAGCGCGGTGCTCGGGACCGGTATCAAGGGCAAGCGTATAGATCTGCTGGCAGATGAAGTACTCGCCATTCTCGACAGGCTCGGGCGAGACCTGACCTACGAGGACCTGCGCGCCGTGAGCGGGCTTGGAGAGGCGAAGTCGAGCATTCTCTGCGCAGCGTTCGAACTCGCGCGGCGGGTCTACTCCCCGGACCCGTCCCGCATACGTGTTCCCGCAGATGTGCTGCCTGCGATCCGGCACTACGCGGACCGCAAGCAGGAGCACTTCCTCTCGGTATCGCTCAACGGGGCGCACGAAATCATTGCTGTGCGGGTGGTGTCGGTCGGGCTCGTGAATCGTACGATTGTGCACCCCAGGGAGGTCTTCGCCGATCCGCTGACAGACCGGGCGGCTGCGGTAATAGTGGCCCACAATCACCCGAGCGGGCAGGTGCAACCGAGCATGGAGGACCGGGACGTGACGAGACGGCTCATTTCAGCCGGCGAGACGCTCGGGCTGAAGCTGCTCGATCACGTGGTGTTCAGCGCGCTCGGATACTACAGTTTTCTGGAACACGGGGATCTGTAGCAGCCCGGAGGCAGACACAGACAGCGAGTCGCGTTTCCGGTATTCTTGCGGGCATGGAGCAATCGGGGGCATATCTGGAGCTCAGAAACATCTCGAAGAGCTTTCGGGACGGGCGCGGAAACCGCGTCGAGGCGGTTCACGATCTGTCTTTGCAGGTTCAACGCGGCGAGTTTGTCACGATTATTGGTCCCTCCGGATGCGGAAAGACCACGACGCTCCGCATGGTGTCCGGCATAGAAGACCCTGACTCGGGCGAGATACTGCTCGAAGGAAAACGCCTGACCGGTGTGTCGCCGCAGGAGCGAAACATGCCCATGGTGTTTCAAAGCTACGCGCTGTTTCCACACATGCCTGTCTTCGACAATATCGCCTACGGGCTGCGCATGCGCGGCATGAGTAGCGACGCCATTGCGCACGATGTGGCGCTTGCGTCGCAGATGGTCGATCTTGTCGGTGTGGAACACCGCTACCCGGGAGAACTCTCCGGAGGGCAGCAGCAGCGGGTCGCGCTTGCGAGGGCCCTTGTTCTGAAGCCCCGGATTATTCTCTTCGACGAACCGCTTTCGAACCTGGACCCCCGTCTGCGTACGCAGACCAGGCGCGCGATACGGCGAGTGCAGGAGCTGCTCGGGATTACCATCATCTATGTTACCCACGACCAGTCGGAAGCCCTGAGTCTCTCCGACAACATCGTTATCATGGACCACGGTAAAATAGCGCAGAGCGGTTCACCGGAAACAGTCTACAACAGTCCGGCGTCGCCCTTTGTATCGGACTTCATCGGGAACGCCAACTTCTTCGACGGAGAGGTCTCGAAAACCGGGGCAAAGACGCTCGAAGTTCACGCTGCCGGGCACACCTTCTCGGTACCCATCGAGCGCTGCGACAGCGGACTCGAAGCGGGGTCGGCTGTCAGGCTCGCCGTGAAACCGGAGCTCGTCAGCATCAGTCGCGAAAAAAGTCCCTTCGCGGTCACGGTCGACGTAGCGTCCTTCGTCGGGCCCATTACCGAGTACAAACTGCAGTTCGAGGTCGACTCATCGGATTCACCGCGCATAATTACCGCGATCGAATCGAACGTCGAAGGCTTTACGACCGTGTACCACGCGGGCGAACAGGTCTACATGCACCTCAAGGACGATCAGATCAGGGCGTATCGCGCCTGAGGTGCGCCTGCGCCTGTGCCAGCACCCCGCGGACTGCGGGGTAGCGGGCTTTTGCCCCGGCGTCGGCAAAGCTGAACCAGCCGGCTTCGCGCACTTCCTCCGGCTGCGGGGTGAGTACTCCTGATTCTACGCGTGCAAGAAAGTACACGACTTCTTTTGCGTGTCCGTTCGGCAGGGTGTACGACACCGCTTCGCGAAAGCCCGGATCGATACGGACGGCAAGACCGGTCTCTTCGCGTACCTCGCGCAGCGCGGTTTCCTCGTCGCGTTCGCGTCCTTCAACGTGCCCTTTGGGAAGCCCCCAGTCGCCGTTGTGCTGTTGTATGAGCACACATTCCCAGCCACCGGCATCGCATTGCCTGACAACGACAGCGCCAGCCGCACGCTCATCGTATTGATGCGATCGGGTGCTCATGCCTTCTCGCTCAGGTAACCGGGACTCAGGGCCAGGTTAATGCGCGCCGCGAGCCCTATCGTCTCGCCGTAGGTAAGACGCCCCACCGGCACGCGCACTCCGATAACTTCGCCGGCGTCGGATCGGGCAGGTTCGATACCGCGGGCGCGGGTGATATCATCTGCCTGAATATCCGGGAATACCAGGTAGCGTTCGGGGTGATCCGGATTCAGCGACACAACGCAGCGACGGACCGTCGTACGGGCCATGGACAGGTGCACGCCCTTCCACCGCGTATCGAGTTCAAATATTTCGTCGTTCAGCAGAAGGTCGAACTCCTGACGCTGGGTCCGGGTCAGTCGATACAACAGCCGCAGGACACCGGCAGCGACGAGCACGAACAGAACGGTCTGTACTTCACGACTGATCTCAGGCGACAGCGCCCACACGACCAGCACGAGGCTCAGGACCGACATGAGTCGAAACCGGACGGCACGCCCGAAGGCCCGTGGCCGCCACGTAAGATTCACGACAGTGTCGCTTTCGTACTCGCGCAACAGCCCTGCCGTGGGGTCGTGAAAGCCCGCGGCCGTCACTGGCGCCGCGACGTACAGTTCAGAATCGTCGCGCTCGGGGTGCCCGGGCAGGCCGACCCGCTCGGGAAAGTCAGCCGTAATCGGCGTGTCCGTGCCTGCGATGCGAAAGCTGAGCGTACCGCCACCCTGCAGGTGAACCCGCACCGGGACCCGACCCCGGAAACCCGGCTCACCGACCTCGATATAGTGCACTGACTCGTAGTCCAGCGCGACGGTTGGCATGGCGCGAACGAAGAAGGACTCCTGCATAATAAGCTGTCCGGCGTCCCGGTCGAACTCCAGGCTCGACGGCGGTCGGGAATCGAAGAGAATGGAAAACCCGAAACACAGGAGCGCAAGCCCCACACCACTCGCAGCCTGCATCAGGCTCGGCTGGAGAAAGCGGCTCGTTGCGTACAGCCCCGTCATGACCGCGAGAAGGCCCGCTACGACGAAAAAACCTCCGAAGGCCGAATAGGGCTGTGGCGCGCAGGGCAGCGAGATTGTTCCAGGCGTAGACGCAGCAGGGTCTGGCTCTCGAGCATCAGGTTCTATGATATCCGCTTCGTTGTTCATGGGCAGGAGCAGTATAGACGCAGTCGCCGGGAAAGCGCGACCCCGTGAGACGCGCTATACCGCGTTCCGACTCGCATTCACGCTCGCCGCAAGGCTCTTGACAATAAGCTTCTCGAAGGTAACCGCCTCGTCGTCGGTGTACTCTGTGTCCCCGACGTCGCGCGAGCGCAGCTTGTCGAGCGCGTAGCGCTGTATCACGAGGGACGGAAACACCATCTGCTCGCGGATTTCTATGGACCGGCGCACCACGGGATCGTTCTCGAGCAGGGTCGACTGGCCGGACACACGTTTAATCTCGTGTATCGTACGCTGTGCCTCGTCGAACACCATCTTCCACAGATCTCCAAAACGCTCGTCGCGCTGCAGATAATAGGTCAGCGAGAACTGCGTCTTCTGCAGCGCCTGCATTGCATTCTCGACGAGCGTGCGGAAAAAGAGACTGCGTCCGTACAGGTCGCCAATGTCCTTCTCGCGTCCCGTGCTCCGGAAATACGCGAGACCCGTACCAAGACCGTAGAAGCCGGGTACGTTCTGCTTCAGCTGGCTCCACGCTCCGACGAAGGGAATGGCCCGAAGATCGGCCAGGCTGAAATCGGCAGTCGCGCTTCGCGAAGTCGGCCGGCTTCCGATATTCGTCATGCCGTAGTACCTGAGCGGGCTGCATTCGAGCAGGTAGGAAACAAAGTCCGGATGGGCCTTCAGTTTCAGATACTCCGCGTTGCACTGTGCCGACAGCTCGTCGAGCAGAGCCGTATCCTGAGGGCCGAGTTCGTACACGTCTTCCGGAAAGAGCGCTGCATCGACCCCGGCCGAGACGAGTTGCTCCATGTTGTGGGTCGCCGCGGGAGGTGTTCCGTATTTGCTCGAAATCGTCTGCCCCTGTATCGTCAGGTGTATTTCCCGGCTTTCGATGTTGCGACCGAGGCTTCGATAGAACTTGTGTGTGTTCCCGCCGCCGCGCGCGGGAGGCCCGCCCCTGCCGTCGAAAAATACGACCCGGTATCCGTGGCGCCGCGATATTTCTGTGAGTTCCTGTTTGGCGCGGAATATCTTCCAGTTCGCGGTCATGTACCCGCCGTCCTTGGTTCCATCGGAAAAGCCGAGCATAATGGTCTGTATATCGTTCCGGGTCGCAAGATGCTTGCGATACAGCGGCATGCTGTACAGCCGGTCCATGACATCCCTCGCACGCTCGAGATCGTCCACCGTTTCGAACAGCGGCACAATGTCCAGGGCGCACCCACCCTCGGACCATCCGGCGGTATGCGCGAGCAGCCAGACCTCCATGACGTTTGCTGCGTTTCGCGTGTTGCTGATGATGTAGCGATGCACTCCCCGCTCGCCGTTCAGATGCTGTATCGAGCGGGCCGCGCGCAGACTCTGTATGGTGTCCCGACTACCACCAGCGTCAAGGTCGTCGAGTATTTCGCGATCGAGCGGAAAGAGATCCGAGAGGTCTTCGATGAGTGCAAGCCGCTCGTCGACTGTCAGATCAGCGTAGGTGCGGTCCCCTTCGGGCGACGAAAGAACCGGTATCGGGTGCCCCATGTCGCTGCGGTAGCGCGACAGAATGTCGACCAGGGACGCGACAAGACGCTCATGGACTCTGCTGTCCTGTCGAATGTCCATAGTTGCGAAATGAAACCCGAAAATCCGAACCCGGTACATGAGTTCGTCTACGAGGTCGCCGTAGAGCCCGCCGTGGTTCGCGTGTATCTGTTCCCGTAACCGGCGCAGGTCCTCGAGAAAGGCGTCCGCCGAGTCGTAGCCAAGATCGGCCCGGTCTTCGCACCCGGATCCGCTTTCAGAGTCGCTCCCCGGCGTGACCGTAAAGGGATACAGCGTAAACTCAAGACGCTCGTGTATTGCTTCCACCCGCTCCACGACACCGTCGAAGGTCAATCGTCGCAGCAGCTGCTTCATGTCGTGCAGATACAGGGCGAGAATGCTCGCTCGCAGCGTGTGTCCGATCTGCACGGTCAGCTCGCTCGTCACGAAGGGATTGCCGTCGCGGTCGCCGCCTGGCCAGAACCCGAGTTCGAGCGGCGAGGCGAATTCAAGCGTGTCCGCATCGTCGAGACCAGTCGCGCCAAGCAGGCGCCGGTGTATGTCGGGAACAGTGCGATAGAACACGTTCTCCATGAACCAGAGCAGACTCTTCGCTTCGTCGTAGGGAGTCGGCTTCTCCTTGTTCTTGAAGCGCGTCATGCCCATCTGCAACAGAAGGTCGTGCACGCGACGAATATCATTCCCGTCGAGGGCGTCGCCAAGGTCGGTAATGATTCCGAGAATCTCGTCCGGATAAAACTGCGTCGGGTGCGCGGTCAGGACAAGGCGCACCCGGTACTCGCGCAGAAATTCCGCGAGTTCCTGCCGACGCTGTTCGCTTTCGACCCGACTCAGCAGCTCCCGAAGGCTCCCCGGACCGTCTACGTCGCGTATGCGCTGGTACGACGCGTCCTCGAGCGCGTCAAACAGAACCACCTGCCGCTCGACGAGCTGCATGAACTTGAACAGCATATCGGTCTGTTCTTCGGGCCGGGCACCGGTCATCTTCTCGCGGAAAAACCGCTCGACCGCTTCACCGGGCGTTCGGCCACGCTCGAGCTGGTCGGCCACGAACGCCGAAAAAATCGGCAGCATAAGACCTGCGTCGGTCACCCCTTCAAAGGGAAGCGTCAGGAACATGCCGTTAAAGACATGATACTTCATGACCACGCGTTCTTCGAAGGCTCTCAGATTGTCCATGTGTTACTCCGGAAGATAGCGCAGGTACCAGTCGATCGCGTGTGCAGCGACCTGGGCAAGAGCCCCTTCCTCTTCGAACAGATGCGATGCGTCCGGTACAATGCGAAGATCCTTCGTCCCTGCAAGCTGTTCCATGGCCCGTTCGTTGTACTGACGGATCTGATAGTCGAACCCTCCCACAACGAGTAGACTCGGCACCTTCACGCGTTTCAGGTCGCTCAGGACCAGATCGGGCCGTCCGCCGCGGCTGACCATCGCCCGCACGTCGTCCCTGCCTGTGGTAATGACCTTGAACGCGGCTGCACTGCCGGTGCTCGCGCCGAAGTATCCGACCGGCAAGGTCGACGCCCAGGATTCGCCCCGCACCCAGTCAGTCGTCGCGGCGAGGCGCCCCGCCATGAGCCCGATATCGAATCGATTATCGGGGTCTTCGTCTTCCTCTGCAGTGAGAAGATCAAACAGAACCGAGCCTATACCCGCATCGGACAGTTCCTGCGCGACAAAGCGGTTTCGCGGGCTCATGCGGCTCGATCCGGTGCCATGCGAAAAAATAACGACGCCGATCGCATTATCCGGGAGAAACAGGCTTCCGGGCAGCCGGACACTGCCCAGACCTATTTCGATGTCCCGTGACGAGTCATCGCTCATGCTTTCAGATCCGTCGACTGTATGTACCCGACGTTCAGGCCCTGCATGCTTCGTCGCGCGGTCTGTACGGAGCCTTTGGGAATATCGACACCCCTCGTGCAGTCCGCAATTACGTAGGTCTCGAACCCGCACCCGACGGAGTCTTCCGCGGAGAACCGCACGCATACGTCTTCTGCGAGCCCTGCAATGTAGACTTTCGCGATTCCGAGTCCCTTCAGGTATCCTTCGAGACCCGTCGGAGTCTTGTGATCGTTCTCGAAAAAGGCCGAATAACTGTCAAGATTCGCGGAAGAACCTTTGTGAAGCACCATGTGTATCGGTTTGCGGTCAAGATCCGGATGTAACTCTGCCCCGGGCGTCCCCTGTACGCAGTGTACGGGCCACAGTTGCTGTTCAATGCCGTTCTCGGTAACCGTTTCACCCGGTTTGCTGCCGGGATGCGTGTCCGCGAAGCTTATGTGTCCCTTCGGATGCCAGTCCTTGGTCGCAACGACCAGCGGAAAGCGGTGCATGAGCGAGTTGATTCTGGGGATGATGGTATCGCCGTACTCGACGGCGAGCGACCCTCCCGGGCAGAAATCGTTCTGTACGTCGATAATCAGGAGGACAGCA